>JASHVB010000705.1 GCA_030039695.1 Acetobacteraceae bacterium | reverse complement strand
CGTTGGAAGATGTGCAGAAGCCGGTCTGCCTCATGGTGGAGATCGACCAACTTGGCACCCGGCGGTCCAAGGACTGCGATAGCCGCGCCAACCTGTACGGGATCAGTCACGCCGTGAAGCGGAGCGATCACGATCCATCCGTTAGGCTGACGGACCAGCATGGACTGCAGCTGAAGCGAAAGCGCAGGCGGTAGGTTGGTGAGGGTAACCAGTGGTGCGGTCTTCGCGGCCACGACGTCATGCAAAAACGGCTCGAACACGTCGCTCGCGAACGGTAGGTCAGCGAGCGCCTGGTCAAACCGCGTGCGGAGCGTCGTGCGGTCCGGAATAGCCGCCTGCCGCAGCGCCTGGAGCCGGTTACTTGGCAGGATCATGCTTGGAACCCGGAAGCCATCGAGCCGATGCTCGGCCACCTGCCTGCTCAGAGTTCCTGCCAACGCTTCGCTCTCTTCAAGGGCCTGCTGTTCATCGCTAGTCCTGAACACCACGAAGTAGCGAAGGTCAGACATACCCAGGTCGCGACGCAACGACTTGTCCAAACTCTGGTCGACGGTGGGAATCGGGCTAACGTCTGAAAGGTCCTGATCCCAGAAGCCACCGTGATGCGTTGCAAGCGCGGCAACTGCGGCCAGCACGACGATCATGATGAAGACTCGTACGAACCGCCGATATTGCATGGCAGTCAACAAAGGCCTCGCCAGAACATCAGCGCCAGTCGCGAAGAAGTTGCGAGGCGCGAGATGCGGCAGGACGAAACGGGTAGTGCCGGCAGCAGCAAGAAGGCCCCCAATCGAGAACAAGCCCAGCTGGGCAAAGCCGACGAAGCTAGAGAACAACATGGCGCTGAAACCAACGATCGATGTGAGCGCGCCAAGGCGCAGCGTCGGCCATATGCGCGCAAGCGTATCACTGGCTTGATCGCCGCAGGCGGTCTGCGTAAAAAGATAGATCGCATAGTCGATCGACTCGCCGATCAACGTGACCCCAAAGCCGAGCGTGACACCGTGGACGAAACCGAAATTCAGCGACACTGCGGCGATCGCGACAAGTGCGCCGCTGGCCACCGGTAGGAGGCCCAGCAAAAGAACACGCGGCGAGCGGTAGGCAAACAGCAGGAAGCAGACGGCCCCGGCAGCTGCCAGCAGCGAGAGTCGCGTGACATCCTGTTTCGTCATGTTGCGAGTGTCGAGCGCAAACACGCCAGGTCCGGTCTCGAGCAGCCGCAGTGTCCGCGCGGCCGGGACGGCGGCGCGCGCGTGATCAAACGCATCGCGAATCACGGCCAATGCGTGCTGCTGCGCGTCGATATCGAAGGCCGCAGCCCTGGTGTAGACCAACAGAAGCGCCCGCTTCCCATCATTCGAGAACCAAACACCATCGAACGTACGTGGTGCGTTTGTGCCCGCGAGCCGACCCATCAGTGTCATCAATTCGCCGGTAGGATCACTCCCCAGGCTTCCTTGAATCAACTCGCCCAGATCAGACCCGAGCAGCCCAAGATCATTTTCCAACGATGTGTGCAGCCCCACGAGCGTGAAGTGGCTGGGCGTCACGTCCGGGCTTAGTAGGTACCGGTTGCGCCAGAGGAAATGCCGGACGCCTGAAAAGGAATCCGCGCTGCCATTGGCTATCTCGATGACCGCCTCATTGCCGCGTAGCTGTACAGCCATGCCCTGACTCACAGATGCTAGCTGCTGGGGCGAAGCACCGTCGATTGCCAGAATGATGAGGTGTGACGCCGCGCCGTTGGTCATCTGATTGGCGAGGACCTGTTGCGGTACAGAATCGGAGTGAGGTAAAAAGGCGGCCATGTCGGTACGGATCGGGGTTCGCGCGACGGCCACGACGCAGCTGACGAGGACGGCCATCCAGATGCCCAGCGCACGGTACCTAGTGGCCATCGACCGCGTCTTCGACGATGTGCATGTCGGATCGGTCGCCGTTCGGGCTCACCGTGGCGATGGAATCGATCCAGTCTTGATGCCCCCGGATGCGAATCCACGTGAGAAGGCGCGTTAGTTCCCTGCTCTTGGGCTGCAGAAATAGATCCCATTGCGTATCGTCGCCGCCGAGCCGCACGTCGTAGAGCTGTTCCAGCATCGGGAGATCACCCGCAAGCGTCGCGCGGATTCCCTCGACCAATCCGGCGACCTGCGGCTCATCGGAAAGCGAAAGCGTATGAGTTCGATGCTCTGGTCCAGCGACGATAATCATTTGATTGCCGTCGAGGCGAAAACGCTCGTAATATGGTGACAAAATGACCTTTTGCAGGTGATCTGGCGCTTCGTATTCTAGAGTGCCAACGGTCATCAGCGGCGCTCTCAGTACTTTCAACGTCTTGCGTTCGGTGAAGCGGGCCGAGGCCGACCGGACCTGGGCAAGTTCATGCATTAGTTGCGGCAAGCCCCAGTTCGCGCCAGGAGGCGAGGCAGCTTGCGCCGGGGGGAATAAAAGGCCTACGGCAAGCGCGAGGCGGAACATGGCGCAGAACCAGGCGAGAGCGCAGCCCCAGCGCATGCTAGTTCCAGAAGTCGTAGAAATTGAACCAGTTGAACGGCTCCTCGCGGCAATAGTGCTCGAGCCGCTCAACGTAGCGGCGCATCGCTGCGTCGATCCAGGCCTCGCGATCCCGGGCCCGCGATCCGATCGGATCAGCCAAAAGTTCGAAGAAGACATCGTAGGCCCGACCGCCACGGTAGAGTCCTACCATCAGTACGATAGGCCGCCCCAGTAGCATGGCGACCCGGAACGGCCCCTGCGGAAAGGACGCCAAGGCGCCGAGGAACGGGTAGCGGACAAGATCCTTGCCGTCGACGTTGCGGTCGGCCAGCACGCCAACGAAATGGCCGGCCTGCAGGCGTTCGGCCACAGCAATCAACGAATCCAGCCGCCCGAGGCCGATTACCTCGATTTCGAGTCGTGGGTTGATAGCGGCAAGCGCAGCACGGATCTTCCTCGCGTTCTCCTCATACATCAAGAGAGTGATCGGCAGATTGCGCTGGCGTCCGAGCGCACGCGCTACCTCGAAGCTGCCGAGATGCGCACCGAACAACACGCAGCCGGCGCCAGCCCGCTCGATTTCTTGGACGATCTCCTCGCCATGCACATGGATATCAAATTGCGCGCTTTGATCGTTTATCAAAAACACCCTGTCCAGCAGGCACGAGGCAAACGTCAGATAGTGCTGAAAGATGTCGAGATTGCGCGGTCGTCGTCCGAGCACACGGGCCAGGTAACGTCGTGAGTTCCGGTTTGCGACCCGACAAGATATAAAGAAATAGCAGCAAATTGGATAAAGCAGCGGTCGCGTGATCCTTCGTCCCAACCTCAGAGCAATCCAGACGCAAAGCCTGATCAACGGCAGCGCCCCGCGCTCGGGGCGAGCCGCCCATTCTTGGACCAACACTTGCTCGGTCATCGCGGTGCGGCTGCCAAATCGATGGTGCCCGACGCCGCCATTGCGTTGTCCCTGATCAGCCAACATTCGAAACTGATCGCGGCATTTCCAGCGGGCTGCCATCGCAGATTCACAGAGTCGCCGGGACGAACCGGACGGAAGAACTTCGCTGAGCGAATCATGATTGTTTTGTCTGGAAGCGCGGCAACTGTAAGGATTGCCACGATTTCGTCGAGTAGCAGCGCTCCAGGGATAATTGGGTTGGACGGGAAATGTCCCGCAGCAGTCGGATGGTCGCTCGCAAAGCTTAGCTCGGTCGATTGCCACATCGCTAATCGTCCCGCCTGCTGCCGATCAGTTCCAGCAACGCCGCCCGGGGCAACTTGCCCAGTGTGGTGCGAGGCAACGTCTCGACTAGGATGAGCGGCCGCGGCAGGAAGGCGGCGTCGACACGTTCACGCAATGCCCGAAGAATCGTCTCAGATTTCAGGCCCGGCGCCACGGCCAGCGCCGCAAGGCGGGTGATCGGCTGGCCATTCGGGTTGGGGACGAAGAATACCCCGTCCACTACCCCGTCGACACCCATAAGTTGATGGTTGAGATGGGCCAAGGACGCTCGCTTGCCGGCAACATCGACCACGTCGGCGGATCGGCCGCCCAGAAGGAACGTCTCAAGCCCGGTCGGCGTGATCTCATCATGCAGTCGAGCATCGCCTTCGACTGCAGCGCCGCTGGCCCAGGTGCCGCCGCGCGCGCCGTGGAGGGTAACGCCATCAAGACAGCGCCAGTTCCGTTCCCGCACGGTTCGGCGGGTTGCCACCTGTCCAGCCTCGGTACAACCGTAGATTTCGATTAGTGGCGCGTCAAAGCAGGCCTCCGCTTGCTTTGCGAGCGCGACCGACAGCGGCGCTGTCGCCGATAGGATGAGGTCAACGGATGGCATGCCGTCGGGCTCCGCCACCATGGCCCTTATGTGGATGGGCGTCGTAACCAGGATCCGCGGCCCTAATGCAGCTTCGATCGCCGCGCGGATATCAGCCGGAAAGAAACGCCTATCGGCTTCAATAACCAAGCCGTGCTGGAGACCCAGCAAGACTGTCGATTCCAGTCCGTAGCTGTGCTGGTGGGGCACCGTACCGATCAAGGTTGCTTCGGCAAGCCGCGTGACGCCAAGTCGGTTGCCGGCTGCCTTGGCGCTGCGCACGAGCGTGCCCCAGGTTTTGGGTACCGCCTTGGGCCGTCCGGTCGAACCGGACGTAAACAGAACAACCGCCGGCTGTTCGGCAGCCACCGCCGGTACCGCAGGGCTGCTGTCCCCGTGATGTAGCTGGTCGGGGTAGACCATGCTGGGCTCAGCAGGGAACGCTGTCTCGGTAAGTAGATAGACGCCGGGATAATCGTCTGCCACCGCTCTCAGCACACCTGGCGCAGTGCCGGGCGGTAGCAAAGTGATCTGCCGCCTGCACAGCGCGGCACACAACGCAACCGTGAACCGGTATCGATCGGTGCAGAGATTGATCACGTATTCGTGGTTGGGTAACCGGGCTGCAAGCGCGAGGACATCGCCAATGAATTCCGTTCGGCGGATTGCGCGTCCCCCACGAACTGCTACCACGTCGGTCGCACTTGCGTGCACGGCGAGGACGTATGCTTTATCGGTTGGAAGCGAGCCACCGACGCTTCTAACGGCGTTGGGCCGATCGTGCAGCATCAGAGCGCGCTAACTGCCCCGTTCCGTGTCTTTCGGATTTCGGTGACAATGTTGATAATTGCGGAGACCGAATGGCGGGGTGGATCCCGCAGGCACCAGAGTCGAACCACGTACTCCGCTGCGAACATTGCCACAACCAATGGTATGTCCAAGATATTAACAAAGAACGACCAGACGACGAGCGGCGCGAACAGGAGCAGCGCTACCGACGTTCCCAGCTGTACGGCGAAAAAGCAGCACCATGCAATCGTAACCCGCCGCGTGTAGGCAGCGAGCTCGTTGGGAACCGTGCCGTGCAGCCGGCGCGTTATCACGGTAACGAGCGGCTCACGCCCCGGGCGTAACGTCAAGGCAAAGGTAAGTAATAGGCCGGCATAAATCGTCCAGTGGCTACAAGCCGAGGCCATCACAAAACTGAGTCTGAACAAGGCGCCGAAGTACGGAACCAGCGCAATACGAAGATCACTGGCCTCAGCGATCGCCACATGGAAGATTACCGGAATAAGTCCGAGGGCGACCATCAGCAGTCTGGTTCGCACTGTGGCTCGCTCGCGCATTTACGGCGTCCGATTGGCCTGAATGAATGCGTTCAAGCTCCGCAGGGAACTAAAAATCTGGTGGTTTTTCTCGTCGTCGGCACGCAGCTTCACACCGTATTGTTGTGATACGGTCAGCGCGATCTCGAGCATGTCGATGGAATCCAGGCCGAGGCCTTCACCGTACAACGGCGCCTCCGGCTCTATATCCTCGGCCAGCACCTCAAGGTTGAGGGTCTTGACGAGCAAATGAGCCAATTTGGCTTCGTGGGCGGTTTGAGCGTTTCTGTCAGCCATCTCGCGACGGATCTCAAATGTACCGCAACAATGCGTACGGGGTTCAGTGGTGTTCGGGTGGCGCGGCGGGGTCGTGAGTCGAGTCGGCACGATCTCCGTTGAAACGGGAGGCAATCGCGGTAGCGCCGTGTCGCAGCGCCTGCCATGTCACGATGGCCCCTTGCTTGATGCCCTCCCCGATGTCTGCAGCTCCGCGACCCAGGCGGTCCGCGCCTGACTTGAATTGTTGCGCTGCACCTTCCGGAGTTGGATCGCTCGGACGTGATTGCGCCGGCGCCGAGTTGGCCAAGGCCAAGCCAGCAGCTGCAGCAAACAAGAGCATTCGGACGGAGCGGTACATCGGCATCCTATCAACCCATTGTCTAGATTAGCAGACGCTTTCATCGTTGCAAGGCACGAAGCCAGGCGCGTGCTGCCCAATGCGGTGTAAGGCTCTGGGATAGCACAGGGAACAGCCGCTGAGACCACCGTCCGGCCGGGTCGGGACCACCGCATCGTTGTGAGCGACGATATGCGGCTGCTACCCTCGCCGCCAGCCTCTGCCGCGACAGAGTTGCGACGGCCTTCTACAGCAGGCGTTGTGCGTCGGACAGCAGCCTTCGCCGCTGTCGGGGGCGGCAAGGGAAGCACGCCTGTCCGAAATGCTGTCCCGCCCAATCTTGGACCACTACGAGGAGAGTATCGGGGAGCGTTGGTAGGACATTCTGCGCGCCCGCATCCTGACCATGGCCTACGGTTATCCGAACGCCGACCCTCTGGAAACCGGCATCGGGACCCGGCGTTCGGACTGACCCACGGTTGGCTGCTGAAGGCATGCGATGACCCGCTCATGCGGCAGGTCAGTTCTATATCACAACGGTGTGATGGCGCCGTACCCCTGATCGGCTTCATCCGTCGCGCTTGGTTTCGGGTCAGTGCACAGTCGGGACGCTGCCGGAGCCGCCGCGTTGCCCTACCTCCTGGTCGACTGGTTGCGGCCGGTGGTCGTAGACAACGCCGAATGGAACGACATCGCTCCGGTCATGCTGGGTTCGAAGGGCCATCACGTCTTCGCCAGGATGGATATGGCTCCGCGCGAGCGGTCGCGCGAAGACGGAGATGTCTGGCGAACCGTCGGTGGGTTGCGAACCGCCTGTCCTCTGGCTGACCCGCTCTGCCATGCTTCTTGGAGGCCGCGGCAGTATCCGGTTGGAAGCCGTCAGCTGCTCACGGACGAAGCGAGAGTCGTCTGCATGCGCTGCCGTGCTGGTTCGCCACCGACAGATGCGCGGCTTCAGCGTCGCTTGGAGGCGGGCCGAAGCTCCAGCGTGGGTCGGTGAGCTGCTCAACGAGGCCCGGATCGCGAGGTCACCTGTCACCGGGCCAGAACGCGATCAGATTTCCACCAATGCCAGCCCCGCGCCGCGACGAGAGGATGATCAATATCTTTGCCCCCCTGGTCATCGCAGCAGTTGACGTTCGACCCAGCTCACCACGGCCCGGAGTGCGGGAGCTGGACGAGAACAGAAACCAAAGCGTCACGTCCCAGGCAAATGTGTTCCAGCTTACTGCGCTGCCGCGCGGCGGTTTCGTTAAACTGAATGAATTCGACGGGCTTCGGGTGGTCGCCTACCACGCCGCGGCTGGTTGAAACACAAAGCGGCGACAGCGAAATCAATCGAATGGCGGCCTGCCAGTGTTGAGCTGTCTCACTACAGTCGAACGCAGCAATACCAACACCGCAACTCGGATAGTGATCTCCGTCCGGCGCGTGTGAACCAGATCACAACGATACGTGCGGGAATCGACTAATTTGGCGCGTTGTCACGTGTGGATCGTGATCAACCATGATCAACCATAGAGCAAGGGAGAGAACAGATGACCCATCCACGTTTACCTCGTGGTGCGTTGCCAACCCCAAGGCACAGACTTGCGTCCGCGACACACCACAAGAGCACCGGAAAAGCTCCTCGACATCATTTTAGGATCCCGAGGAAACTTTCATTCTGGGGCAATTACACCTATGGCGACTGTGTGTCGGCGGAAGAAGCCTTCGCCAAAGCCTGCCATGAGCGAGAGATATTCATCCCCGAGCAGGAAGTGATTGACTGGGCGACCATGAACGGCTTCCTCAACGGTGCATACCTGATCGATGTCGTTGACACGATGGAAGGCAGCGGCTTCGTAAAGCATGATCGCACTTATGACGACGGAGCCGTCTTTGCGGTCGATTGGACGAATGCATCGCTATTGCAGGATGCAATATCAATTGGACCGGTCAAACTAGGGGTCGCGGCAGATCAACTTGACACGGTCTGGTGGGCGAACGGTGGCAGTGCAGCAGGAGGTGTCAGCGGCTGGTTTGCGACAGGGTTCTATCCTGATAGCAACGAGGATCATTGTGTCAGCCTCTGCGGGTACGGAACGATGGCCTGGCTGGCGGAGCGTCTGAATGTCCAGGTGCCGGCCGGTGTGGATGGAAACCTGCCGGGCTACGGCATGTTCACATGGGATTCCATTGGAATAATTGACGTGCCGTCAATGGTGGCGATTACCGAAGAGGCTTGGCTGAGGATCCCAACAACAGTCGTAACGTAACGCCGTACGATCAAGGCCAGGCCAAACGGGCCTGATGCGTGAGGCGGCGTTTCCGGATGGCTGGGACGCTGCGCGCTCGGAGGCACGCAGCGTCGCCGCCTCGAGGCTGAGCGGCCGGTTAGTAAGTGGTGTTATGCTTGTCATTCCATACCGGTCGGCATCCGTTAGTGCCCTTCATTCCGGCCACTCCAGTGAGGTTCTGTCGCTCTTCCCCGACCGCCCGCGCCTCGATGGTCTGCCGGCCCGGTATGGTCTACAGCCTCCTGTGCCTGCCGTGCACCCCACAGTAGCAGCTATAATGATAATAGGTCCCTGGCGACGTTCCATAATAACAACGACTGAGACCAAGTCGACCGTTACAATTTAGCGTCCTGCGGCTTGCCGATCTCGCATCGCCAGCGCGCAAGCTGGTAACCTTGCAGGTCGAATCGATCACTGAGTTCCTGTGCCGCGACGAGCTGTGCCTGCGTCACGCAGCCCATCAGCGACAGCGGGTCTTCGAATATCGGGTGCACTTCCTTGCACGTGGTTGCTGAAGCTGCAAGGCAGAACACCAGGACAAGTTGGACCATCACACGATTTCCTCGTTTCGAGATGAACTCATTGCACTCTATCCGGATCCCGAGGATCCGTAGTCAGTGAGGCTCTTCACAGGCGATGAAAAATCGACGCCTGAGCGCGACGTCGCGGTTGATGCTAGAAGCCGGCAAGCCTGATTGCGTCGAACTCCGCAGCAACGCTGCTCGTAACAAGCCACTGAATTCATCGGCATAACGGCAACCTGTTCGGTCGGCGATGGAGAATAATGCCGCAGTCGCCGCGAGCATTAGTGCGACGAAGATTTGAGCACCCTGGATATCCTGACGCATCTCCGCTGCCTGTCGATTTGGTCTACTTGCCAGACTGAAATATGTTCAGCATGTTCACTCAGTCGGGGGGACTGCATTGTTTGGCCGGAGCCTCAAGCGTTACCGTAACCGGTGGCAAAGGCTCAGGCCCAGCCGAGTTGCTTCAGTGCTAGACCGGAATGCCAGATCTTGGTCATGTGCGTAATCCGTCCGTCGCTGAATTCCATGACATAAACGTAGTCCGTGACCACCCGCTTACCGGTCGGGGGGCATGGGCCGCCGGCTAGATGCGTGCCGCTGAAGACACCGTAGGCGCAGACGTTGTGACGCATCGTGTCGGTGGCAAACGACTTCACTTCGTAGGTCGCATCGGTCAGCGCCATCATCAGCCCCTGCATCCAGTCGGTGTATTGTTCGAGGGTCCTGATACCAGCCAGCGGCTCCGCCTGCGCAGCGAAAGTGGCCTCGGGCGCGCACCATGTGCGACACACGCTCCACCCTTTGCCTGTTTCGCACGCTTCGAAGAAAGCCCGGGCCGTTTCGGTGATCGACAACATATCTGTTCTCCCACTACCGGTGTGCGGTCACAATGCGACATGTCTGCCCCGGGTGCGTCACCCGTTCGGGTGATAAGGGAGGACGCGACGAAGTTTGACATTGCTTAATATTCGTGATAATGGCATATTCAGAACGAGGCTTCGCCATGTCACGGGAATCGGAGCACGCCAGGGCCGTAGACGCCATTTACGCGGCGGTGGTTGAGCCGGCGAAGTGGCTGAACGCTTTGGGAGCGTTGTGTCGCCTGTGTGCGGCGGAGTCGGCGTCCCACAACCTGCAGCACATTAGCAATGGCACCGGAACGCGCACTGCGCTCGGCTACGATCGTGCGGACCAGCCGCGATATCACGACGGCTTTGCCAGTCGCAACCCGCTGTTCAAGGGTTTACTGCGACAGCAAATGGATGTGCCGCACCCACACCAAACGCTCGTGGACGACGAAATATTCAGGCAAAGCTACTATTACAACGAATACTGTCGACCCAATGGACTTCATTTCATGGCAGGACTGGTTATCACGCGGCGAGGCGACATAGCGGAATGGGTCAGCGTGAATCGCGGCCCGCGTGGTGATCCCTTTGACCGGAAACAGCTCCGCGCGCTTGATCGGCTGGCACCACACCTGCGTCGCGCGAGCGAGGCCTCCTACCGTCTGACTGAAGCGCACGCTGCCCGCACAGGCTGGGAGGCCGTGCTGGACACACTCCGCTGTGGCGTGGTCATGCTGGACCAATGCAGCCGCGTGGTGTTCGCCAACCGGACGGCACGGCAGTTGGACGCGGCGCGTGACGGCCTGGCGTTGCGGGCCGCAGGTGTGTCGGCGCCCGGTGCTACTGGCGCTCTAGCGCACGCCATCAGCCTGGCTACCGACGGCGATAGCAGCGGCGTACGTCAGGATGCCCATGTGGTGCTACCGCGACGCAACGTCCCCTACCCGTTGTCTGTCACCGTTATTCCGCTGCCGCGTGAGTCGTCCTGGCGGCTTGCGGGCGGTCCCGTCGCGCTGTTGCTGATCGCTGATCCCGCACAACCAGCCTGCTCCGACCCCCGACTGCTTATGACGCTCTTTGGCCTGACGGACCGCGAAGCCACGCTGACGGCGTTGCTAGCCGACGGCTACAGGCTCCACGATGCAGCTGGGCAGCTTGGCATCGTGCGCGAGACAGCGCGCACGCATCTCGCGCGCGCTCTCGATAAGACCGCAACCAAGCGTCAGACTGATTTGGTACGCTTGGCGTTGGCGGCGGTCCCCCCAATCGCCCCACTGCACGGGATCGGACGGCAGTCTGCGCTGGGGGCCGCTATTCGATCAGAGACTGCGAACGGGACTAACGGGTGCGGCTCTGTCGAGCCATGCCTTGGCTACGGCGATCATCGAAACGCCGGCGAGGCGTAGCTCCTGAACAAGCCGATCCCGAAAAGTGCCAGAGGCGCTGCAGCCAGCGCGAGCCAAACCCAATAAGCAGCCGGGCGACATGGGAGCGTTCAACACCGATCTCAACACCGGATGTGGCGATGATTCCTACTCGATATTGAATCTGACAACGATGTAGATGCTTCACAGTTTTGGGAAGCGACAACAGGAGATCTGGAAGAGGTAAGCGGACAGGTCAACAAGGGCCGGAACGCAACCCGCGCCGATCGTGGAGGTGACGCCGACCGATCATTCGAATTCCGACAATGCGTTTGCTGCATGATACGATGCGAGCGGTGCCAAGAAAACCTTTGCATACACATTCATCAAGGAAGTATGGAAGAATCTCGAAAAATTCCGCAATAGTATGAGAACACTATTAGCCTCTGTTCAACAACATGAAAAGGATGACAACAAAAGAGAGGTGCGACAAAATGAACGCTGCGGCAGCATGAAACCAACGGTTTGATTGAGAGCCGGATGGAAACCTGAAGGTCGGGCCCCCGATGCTGTGACCCGGTTGGCGGCGCGCCGTTTCTGTGGAGATTGACATCCGAGGCGCGGCCCGATGGCGCACGCGCTGCGCACGCCGCTCTATGGGGCGAAGCGCACGCCGACGAACGCTGAAAAGCTACCGGAGGTGGAGAGGAAGCACCGCAACGGGCAAGGCGATCGATGCCCGTCACCAAACGGTAGCGAGCCAGAAACGTACCGAAACATGCGAGAGACGTTCCGGCTGTAGCTCACAGGTAATACTCAGGGCCGTCCTTCTCCCAAATCCCAGGCCCTGACCTTGGGCGTGCCCGTCCCCTCGGGCGCGCCTTTTCTATTGGCGGCGGGTCGATCCGGTACGCTATCGTGCCGGCGCCGCGGTGACCTTACGCGGCATTGAAGGGTAACTCAGCGCGCTGCTTCCTGACTGCGGCGCGCTTTTTTCGGCCGCGATGGGTTGTTTCGCTGGCGAGCATCGGACCGTCATCTCCGCAAAATACTCCAATCGTATAGGTTGCGAATTGTCCTCAAAGTGCTGAGAAATCCCAACGCTTCCACCTCACGTGGACTTGCGTGGCTTCCGCCGCTGGCGTCACTATTGCGGCGGTCAAAAGCAGCTTGGCTAGAACGATTCTTAAGCGACGTTCCCGGAGCGGTTACAACGCCGCACGCGACTCTACGCCATTCGGCTATATACCCTCCGACGCGATGGTGGGGCATAGCGCGGTGGTATTTCTGGCTGGCGGACGCGAATGCACAAGATGGTCCTGGCTGGGGCCGCGGCGGCGGCTCTTTTCGTGTCTGCACAGGCGCTGGCTGCACCATGGGATGCTGACGCTGGCACGCTGGCGCTCCTCCATGTTCCCGCTAGTTGGGTCACAAGTCCGGAGGACGTCGCCCGCATGCTCGGTGCAACGAGCTACGCCTGTAGCCCGCTCCCGAATGTCGAGCACACGTGCGCCATGATCATGGGCTACCCAGATGGGAGTTATATTACCGTCGAGCTAACGCAGTTCACCCCTCCCGGCGCGCTGCCTTGGTCAGGTTGGCTGATAGACCGTGTGGGTGAGACACACAGGTGACACGACACATCGCACGGCACACTCTCGGCACATCAGCGCTGAAGCGAGGCTGCACAGGAATCTTGACCGCGGAGTCGCCCGCGGGTGCATCAGGTCAAGCGTGTACTTCGGGTGCTGGCGGAGGGGCGGCTGCCGCTGGCGGGCCGAATGACGCTAGTCACAAATAGGTAGGAGGCCAGAAACATGCCGAAACATTGCAGAGACGCTCCGGCTGTAGGTAGCAGGTAATACTCAGGGCCTTAGTTCTCCCAAATCCCAGGCCCTCACCTTGGGCGCGCCCACCATCACGGGCGCGCCTTTTCTATTGGTAGCGGGTCGATCCGGTGTGGTAATTTGTCGCCGCCGCGACGACAAAGCTCAGCAGCGATCCTGCGGTGTCGACGGCGCTTTGGCTCGTGCCAGTGTTATCGGTATAGCAGGTCCGTGTGACGTACACGTCCAGCAGCACGGCGAACGCAGCGCCGATCAGTGGCAGCTTCAGCACCTCACGCGGCATATCGAAATCCCGACGTCGGCAATTGGACAGTCGTTCCAATCTCTGACGGGGCGCGGAACCCCATCAAAGGAAGGGAGACGCGTAATGGACCGTAAACTCATTCCATTTCTGGCGTTCGCACTTCCTCCGGCGGCGTCCGGCCGCTCCCCGCAGCCCGCGCATCTCCAGCAGGCTGCGCTTCTACAGCCTGCGACTGGTGACAGATGTCTCCCACCGGGACCGCACCAGTACCCAGGCGGCGGCAATGGGTGGATTAGGTAAGGAGGTGTCGCGGGCCGTCGCCGTTTTGGCAGTTCGTCGCTCTCTTCAAGGCGCCTTTCCTGCGCATTCCGTTACCGACACGGTTGGTCGGTGGCGCCGCCCGCCATACGATGCAGCATGTCCACCACGGCCCCGATTCGAGTAAGCCGCGCACCGGTCCTGACCCTGTGGGCAGCGGTGGTGGCTGAATGTCTGGGCTATCCCACCCACACTGCGCTGGCACTGGGGCGCTTCGTGACTGGTTCCGGCGCCCGCGCCAAGGCGCACAGCCTTGGAATTGCCGATGAGGCACAGGAAGCCGCAGAACGGCGGGAGCGGGCAGCCGGATTGAAACCGGAGCGCCGGGATGTGCGACTGCTGGGGCGGGATGTGCCGGTCGTGCCGGCGGACGATGGAGCGTGGCGAGCCGACGACGATGGCAGGCCGGCATCGGCGCCGAGCGTGCAGTCCTACATCACGTGGGCCTTTGGCGACCGGCTCGATGAAGCACGACTTGCGATGGAAGCCCTGGCGGCATCATTACCACCCGAGGATCTGAACCGCGTCGGCTTCCGGCTATACGAACGGTTCCGACCAGACGTGCCGGCTGGCGCGGAGGGGTGGAGAGCGAAGGGGGAGTTGAAGATTGAGCGGATCCCATCGGCGCGGGCGTGATGAACGACCTAACCATGCGCCGGCTACTAGCGACGCGTCTGCGGAACTGCGGACTCGCGTCGGGGCCAATGTTCGGTGGGCGCGCCAGAAGGCTGAGCTCACGCAGGAAGCTATGGGGGCACTGGCCGATACCTCGCAGCACTACGTCTCCGAAGTTGAGCATGGCGCCAACACCATCACGCTGGAAACCATGACGCTCCCGGCTGATGCCGTCGGGGTCGAGGTACGGCATCTGTTCCGGACGCCAAGGCGCCACGCACAATGAATGTGCGCAAGCTAATCCTCGCTGTTGCGACTGGTGCCGTGTTGGCCGGCTGCGTCAAGGCACCCGATTGGGGGGCCGTCAAGGTGCAGGCAGACGGTGTCCGTGCTACTTGCGAGAACTGGTACGCCAGAGACGGGCAGCTTACAGTCGAAAGGTGTGCGGGTGGGGTGATACGACTGCTGTACGTAAAAGCCGGTCTTCGCGATATGGACATTTTGAACGCGTATTTGGCACAACGCCAAGTAATCGCTGAACGCCAGGATGCCGGCCAGATCACCGAGATTGAAGCTGATGTGGAGGTGGCGCAGGCGAGGGCTGTCGCTGATTCCGCAGCTCAAGCTCGAGGAAGCGAGCGCGCCGCCATCATGGCCGCCGCACTTGCGCCCGCTCGGGTGCCGACTTGCTCGACCTATCGAGCGGTGACGACCTGCAATTAGGTTCTGGGAACAACACCGGCGGGGTGATTGATGCCCCTCAGCAAACGGTAGTGAGACAGAACGACGCCGAAACCCGCCTGAAACGTTCTGGCTGTGTCATGCGCGCACCGCGTCCTCTTTTCCGCGGCCACGACAACCCGCAGCACGCACTGACGGCCTGGCGCCCCAACTGTTCCTAGTTCCACAACGGCTTTTAAACGTTAGACTTCATTCCTGCACCGTAATAGACAGAGGACGCCCGCCGCGGACTCTGCCGTAGGCCGCAGTCCTGTAGCGGGTCGTGCCAAGAGAAAATGGTCTTTCCTGTGAACTGTATCACACCGTGCGGCAATGGTCTGGTTGAAACTGCGCCCGGACGCCGCCCCTGACCGCGGGAGGCTGAATTGAGTGCTGCACCGCTCCATCCGGTACCGATCGAACCGCAACCTAAGGAGCCGCCTCGCCGCCGCCCACGGCGGCTTGTCTTGCTTGAATGCATCGCAGGCGGGGGCGCCTTTCTGCTCGCGGTGGTCGCGATGCTGCTGTTCATCATGAACCTGATCGCTGATCGGGTCGACGTGCTCATTGGCGAACAGAATACTGCGGCGCTAAAGCTTTCCGACGATCTGCACTATTTCAAGCTTCATCGGTCGAACGACCAATCGATCCCGCCGGGACTGTTCTCGGATTTGGTAGAATTTTCGCGCAACACGGCTATTATTATGGACGAGGTTCATAGGCTGCTCGCTATTGAATATATCAGCACCGTCCACATGGCGGGGAGGCTGGACAGGTCGGACGGGCAGCCTTCGAAAGGCAGCCTAAACAAACCAGGCGGGAATTCTCCTGGGTCGGATAATCTCGTGCCTCTGGAGCCTTCGGAAGGGACGCTGGCCAAGTGGCACGGGAAGTTTTCCTGGTCGGATAACCTGTTGCTGAACCTGCACCCGAAGGACGGCTCAACGACGCCATTCGACCACACCGGCGTCGATCCCGCCACAACCGGGAGCGGGATCGTGGAGACTGGCGACTATCAGATCAGGCTCTATCAGTCGCTGCGGGATTTTTGGCAGGAGACGTGCACGTCCTACAAGGACGTCGGTGGCGCGATCTCCATCTATCTGTTGCCCATCTTCTACGCCCTGCTCGGTGCTACCCTTTACGACTTACGGTGCCGCGTGCTTGGTGCGGGCCATTGGACCGCGTCGCTCAGGAGTGCCCGCTACACGACGGCAATCATCGCTGGCGCCGTGGTCGGCATCTTCACCTCGCTGATCCCAACCAGCCTGTCCCTGCCACCGCTCTTGGTAGCTTTCCTGCTCGGCTACTCCGCCGACATTT
>JASHVB010000704.1 GCA_030039695.1 Acetobacteraceae bacterium | reverse complement strand
GGGCGTGCGGGGCGGCGGCGCTGGTGTTGCGGAATGCGGGGCGGGCGGCGCGGCGGATGTTGCGGCCACGGCGCCGGCGTCAGCTTCGAGCATGGCGAGCAATCCGCCGACCGCGACTTCCGCACCCTCTTGCGCCGCAATCGAGGTCAACACACCACCAGACGGCGCATTCACCTCCACTGTGACCTTGTCGGTCTCCAGTTCCACGAGCGGCTCATCGGCCGAAACCACGTCGCCTGCTTGCTTCATCCAGCGCCCGACGGTCGCGGTGGTGACGCTTTCACCCAGCGTGGGCACCTTGATCTCGGTCGCCATTCCGAAGGTCTCCTAACGTTCAACTGTCAGCAGGTGCTGGGTGTCATGGCCGGGTCTGTCCCGACCGTCCGCGCCTTGTCCGATTGCGCGAAGATGACCCGGCTGGCCGGCACAAGGTCGGCCATCACGTGATGAAGCCGGCCGCGGCACGATGGACGTCCTACCCAATCCCAAGCGCCGCGGCGACCAGAGTGGCTTGTTCACGGGCGTGCATGCGCGCGGAACCGGTTGCCGGGCTCGCGGCCGCATCTCGTCCCACATAGATCGGCCGCCGCACTTTGCTATCCAGCCGGTTCAGCACCTTCTCTATCCGCCGATCGACGAAATTCCACGCGCCCATATTTTCTGGCTCCTCCTGGCACCAGACAACATCCGCGCGTTGATACGGCGCGAGCGCGCGGCCGAGCGTAACCTCCGGAAACGGATAGAATTGCTCCAGGCGCAGGATCGCGACGTCGTTGATCTGGTGCTGCCGCCGTTCGGTCAGCAGGTCATAATAGACCTTGCCGCTACACATCACGACGCGGCGCACCTCGTCAGGCGGCGCGATCGCGTCGATCTCTGGAATGACGAAGTGGAACCGGCTGGCTTCCGTCATCGCCGACAAATCGGACACCGCCAGCTTGTGCCGCAGCAGCGATTTCGGCGTGAACACAATTAGCGGCTTGCGGAAATTGCGCCGCAATTGCCGGCGCAGCGCATGGAAATAGTTCGCCGGCGTCGTGAGATTGCAGACGCCCATATTGCGCTCGGCACAGAGCTGCAGATAGCGCTCAATGCGTGCCGACGAGTGCTCCGGCCCCTGCCCTTCATAACCATGTGGCAGCAGCAACGTCACACCTGACATGCGCAGCCACTTGCTTTCGCCGCTGGCGATGAACTGGTCGATGATCATCTGTGAGCCATTGGCGAAATCGCCGAACTGCGCCTCCCACAGCACGAGCGAGCGCGGATCGGCCAGGGAATAGCCGTACTCGAACCCTAGCACGCCGGCTTCGGACAAGAGCGAGTTGTAGATTTCGATCCTCGCCTGATCCGGAGCGATGTTGTTCAGCGGGATATATTCGTGCTGGTTGGTCTGGTCGATCAACACCGCATGACGCTGGCTGAATGTTCCACGCTGGCAATCCTCGCCGGACAGTCGCACGCGGCTACCTTCCAGCAGCAGCGAACCGAACGCCAAGGCCTCGGCGGTGGCCCAGTCGATGCCGGTGCCGGCATCTATCGTCGCCTGCTTCGCTTCCAACTGCCGCGCGATGCGCGGGTGTACTTCGAAGCCGGCCGGGACGCGCGACAGCGCCATACCGATCTGCCGCAGCGTCGCCTCCGCGACGGCGGTCGCCTCCTCCTGGCGCTCGAATTCCGGATCGCAGGGATGGAAGCCGGCCCAATGCCCCTCCAGCCAGTCGGCCTTGTTAGACTTGTAGGATCGCGCCGCCTGATTGGCTTCCTCCATCGCGCGGGCGAATTCGTCCCACATCGCCTTGGCTCGGTCGGAGGAAATCACGCCTTCGCCGGCCAGCCGTTCGGCATAAAGGGTGCGCGTGGTCTTCAGTGCGCCGATGGCGCGGTACATGATCGGCTGGGTGAACGCTGGCTCGTCGGTTTCGTTATGGCCGTGGCGACGATAGCAGACGATGTCCAGTACAATGTCGGTAGCGAAGCGCATGCGGAACTCCGCCGCCATCCGTGCGCAGAACATCACCGCTTCTGGATCGTCGCCGTTGACGTGCAGGATGGGCGCCTGGATCGATTTTGCGACGTCGGTGCAATAGAGCCCGGAATAGGCGTGCGCCGGCACCGTGGTAAAGCCGATCTGGTTGTTCACGATGACATGCACCGTGCCGCCGGTGCGATAGCCGATGAGCTGGCTCATCGCCAGCGTTTCGTACACCAGGCCTTGGCCGGCGAACGCCGCGTCGCCGTGCATCAGGATCGCCATGACCGAGCTGCGCCGCTGCGTGTCTCCCGCGGTGTCCTGCCGCGCGCGCACCTTGCCGACCACGACCGGGTCCACCGCCTCCAGATGCGACGGATTGGGCTGCAGCGAGAGGTGCAGCTTGTGGCCCGCGATCTCCAGATCGGTCGAGGTGCCCAAATGGTATTTCACATCCCCCGATCCCTGCACTTCGTCGGGCTTCGAGCTCTCCCCGTTGAATTCCGAGAACACCTGGACAAACGGCTTCTTGACGATGTTCACCAGTGTGTTCAGCCGGCCGCGATGCGGCATGCCGATGGCAACCTCCTGCACGCCGGCCTGCGCCACGGTCTCGATGATCCTGTGCAATGCCGGAATGGTGACTTCGCCGCCGTCCAGTCCAAAGCGTTTCGTGGTGGCGTAGCGCTTTTGGCAGAAGGCCTCAAAGCCCTCCGCTTCAGTGAGCTCGTGCAGAATGCGGCGCTTGTCATCGGGGCTGAATGCGGTCAGCCAGGGTGCGCCTTCGACCTTTCGCTGAATCCAGGCTTTCTGCTGTGGATCCTGGATGTGCATGAACTCGACGCCGATCGGGCCGCAATAGGTTTCGCGCAGGATGCGGACGATTTCGCGCAGCGTAGCGGTCTCGCGCCCAAGCACGTTGTCGATGAAGATCGGCTTGTCGAGGTCGGCGTCAGTGAAGCCGTAAGAGCGCGGATCGAGTTCGGCATGCGGCGCCGGGATGGTCAGCCCGAGCGGATCCAGTCGTGCCTCCAGGTGGCCGCGCACACGGTAGGAGCGGATCAGCATCAGCGCGCGCAGCGAGGCGATCGTGGCGGCGCGTACCTGTTCGTTGGAGAGCGTCGGGGCGCCCGCGCGGTCGGCCGGGCGGGCAGCGGCAGGGCTGGCCGTAGCGTCTTCCGCCAGGGTGTCGTGATGCGGCGCCCAGGAGGCGCCGGTGGACTCCTCCAACACGGCACGGGCTTCCTCGTTCAAGGCACCAAACAACTCGGCGAAGCTGGGATCGAC
>JASHVB010000078.1 GCA_030039695.1 Acetobacteraceae bacterium | reverse complement strand
TTGGCCAGAAACCTCCGTCAAATGGGGATTCTTGGATTGCCAAACCCGAGGTCCGGATCGTCCAACCTCGTGTTCGCACCCTGCTCTGGCAGGAACGCCGACCCTGTCTCCAATGCGCCGGGCGCAGCCAGGCTTCGCCGTGGGATCGAGTCACGTCTGACGGATGGTCGAGCGCCCGGCATGCTGCCTTGTGCGTCGGCGCGTGCGCACCGGTCCGTGTTTCGCCGAGCCTCTAAGCTATGCTACATATTGCGCGGAACAATCCGCGCGTCCCGTGGCCACCATGGACAGCACTGCCAATCTCTACCACATCGACGCTGCCTTGTGGGCCGAGCGGCAGGCCGACGCCCTGCGCCCCCACGCCGGTAACGAAATAGATTGGCAGAACGTCGCGGAGGAAATCGAAGACGTGGCCAGGCGCCTGCGCGGCCTGATCGAGAGCCGCCTGACAGTTCTTTGCCAGCACTTGTTGAACCAGCACTTGTTGAAGTGGCAGTTTCAGCCGGAGCAGCAGTCGGGTAGCTGGCGCGGTTCCATCGTCGAGGCGCGAAACCGTATCGCACGCGTCGTGACCAACAACCCCTCGCTCCAGTCCTATCCGAACCAAGTGCTCGCGGAGGCCTACGCCGACGGACGCCGCCAGGCGGAAGCTGAGACCGGCCTGACGATGCCCGCCGAGTGTCCGTGGACCATCGACCAGTTGCTTGACCACAACTTCTGGCCGTAACGGTCCGCGTGCCTCCTAAGCGCACGCGGAGCGTCACCAGCGTCGGCTGGACGGCCGGTCCGACGCCCGTGCCGAATGGCTGCCAAATGTTTTATTAGCGGCTGTAATTATCCAATGATTTCAATGGCGTCCCCTAGGGGATTCGAACCCCTGTTACCAACGTGAAAGGCTGGTGTCCTGGGCCTCTAGACGAAGGGGACCCGAGCAAAGCGCGCGGTGGGTAGCGGACCCCCTTGCCAGGGTCAAGCCGGGGCCGCGTCGTTGATCACGAACCCGGCGCTAATTGTACCGTTCCATTCCTCGAGGCGCAGATGCCCTGCCAGGTGCAGTGGCACGCCGATTCGTCCGAGCAGCGCCTCGGTCAAAGCCCCGGCCTTCGCCCGGAACAACATGGCTTTCAACCGTGGGCCGCCACCTTCGCCCTCGACGAACGCGCGGATAGCGGTGGCCTCTCGCCCCACCCGGTCGGCGCGCAGGACGCGGGCATGCCGCAGCACCAGGATCGGCTCTTCGTTCCCGCTCCCAAACGGCGCCAGCCGGGCCAGTTGCTGGGCCAGATCTGTGGTCGCGCCAGGCACTGCCAGGGTCCCCTCGACCGCCAGGTCGGCGGCTGAGGGTAGCAACGCCGCCACGGCGAGGCGTTCGTTCAGGAAGGCGTGGAAATCCGTCAATCGCTCGGCCGACAAAGAGAAGCCCGCGGCCATGGGGTGCCCACCGCCGGTCGCCAGAATCCCCGCCTGGCGCGCGGCGATTACCGCGGCGCCGAGATCGACGCCGGCGACCGAACGTCCCGACCCTTTGGCGAGAGCGTCGGCAATCGCTGCGACGCAGGCGGGCCGGTTGAAGCGTTCCTTGATGCGACCGGCAACGATTCCGACAACGCCGGGGTGCCAGTCGGCGCCGCTGACCAACAGCGCCGCGTGCCCCGCCGCCGCTTGTTCCTCGGCGGCACGCAAGGCGGTGTCCAGCATTGCCGCCTCGACCTCCTGGCGCTGGCGGTTCACGTCGTCCAGCAATGCCGCGAGCGTCGCCGCCTCGGTCGGATCCTGTGTCAGCAGCAGTCGAAGCCCTAGCCCCGCCTCGCTGATCCGGCCTGCGGCGTTGATGCGCGGGCCGAGACCGAAACCGCATGTGAACGCTGTCGGCAATGCGCGGGTCTGTGCCACATCCAGCAACGCAGCGATGCCGGGACGCGCGCGCCTGGCCATCACCTTCAGTCCCTGGCAGACCAGCGCCCGGTTGACGCCGGTCAGCGGCATCACGTCACAGACCGTTGCGAGCGCAACGAGATCGAGCAGGCCCAACAAGTCCGGTTCAGAGCGCTGGGCGAAGAAGCCCTGGCGGCGCAGCGCCCGAACTGTCGCGACCGCGGTCATGAACGCCACGGCCGCGGCACAGAGCAGGGAAAGACCGGATGTATCGTCGAGGCGGTTTGGGTTGACCGTGGCCACAATCAAGGGCGGCGGACCTTCAGCCTTGTGATGGTCCAGGACGATGACGTCGGCGGCACCGCGCACCGCATCCAGCGCCTCGGCGGCCGCCGTGCCGCAGTCGACGCAGACGATCAGGCTGCAGCCGCGCGCTGAAAGCGCCTGCAACGCTTTGGCGTTCGGGCCATAGCCCTCGGTCAACCGGTCTGGCACGTGCGTGTGCGCGACGCAGCCAAGCTGGCGGAGCAGCGTCACCATCAGCGCGGCGCTGCACGCCCCATCCACGTCGTAGTCGCCGAACACACCAACGGTCTCGCCGTGCCGGACGGCTGCGGCCAGCCGGTCCGCCGCCACGTCCATATCGCGAAGAAGCGACGGGTCGGGCAGCAGCACGCGCAGCGTCGGGTCGAGGAAATGGCAGGCATTCTCGACATCAATCCCGCGCGCCGACAGTAACCGGCCGATGATCTCCGGCACCCCAACGCGCTGGGCGATGCCGAGCCCGACCCGGTCCTCGCCCGGGCGCCAGACCCAGCGCCGGCCGCTCAGGCTGCGGCCGACGCCGAGTACCGGTTCCATCAATGCGGCGTCCAGGTCTTGGTCTTGAAATTGTGCCGCGCCTCGATGAAACGCACCGTGCCGGACTTGCTGCGCATCACGATCGAATGCGTCATTGCCCCGTTCCCGAAGCGCTTCACACCGCGCAGCATCGGACCAGAAGTGACACCGGTGGCGGCGAACATGACGTCACCCTTCGCCATTTCCTCCAGCGTGAACACCTTGTGCGGATCGTTGTGTCCCATTTCGCGGGCACGCGAGATCTGTTCGTCGTTTTCGTAGATAAGGCGGCCTTGCATCTGGCCACCGATGCAACGCAGCGCCGCCGCGGCGAGCACGCCTTCCGGCGCGCCGCCCCAGCCCATGTAGATGTCGGTCTCGGCATCGGGCGTGGCGGTGGCGACGACGCCGGCGACGTCGCCGTCGCTGATCAACATGATCCGCGCGCCGGCCTCCCGCGTCTTGGCGATCAGTTCCTTGTGGCGATCGCGATCGAGGATGCAGGCGACGAGGTCGGACACAGCGCATTTCTTGGCCTGCGCGAGGTTGCGCAGGTTCTCCCTGACCGGGGCATCCAGGCTGATCAGATTGTCAGGCAATCCGCCACCGACGGCGATCTTGTCCATGTAGATGTCAGGCGCGTGCAGGAAATTGCCGTGCTCTGCCACGGCGACCACGGCGAGCGCGGCAGGTCCGCCCTTGGCCGTGAGCGTCGTGCCTTCCAGCGGGTCGACGGCGATGTCCATGCGTGGCCCGCCCGCGCCGACCTTCTCGCCGATATAGAGCATCGGCGCCTCGTCCATTTCGCCTTCACCGATGACCACGGTGCCGTCTATGTCGACGACATCGAAGGCACGGCGCATTGCATCTGTAGCCGCACCGTCGGCCTCGTTCTTCTTGCCGATGCCGACCCAGTGCGAGGCGGCAATGGCTGCGGCTTCGGTGACGCGCACCAGGTCCAGCGCGAGGTTGCGATCGGTGATTTCGCCGGGCTTGGGGCTGCGATCGGCCATGGTTCGTTCCTCCGGGCGGCTGCGGTTTCCGGGCAGCCTAGCACGTGCCTGCGGGGTGGTCAGCGGAGAGAGCGACACGATCGTGCAATGATGGTGCAACAAGTGCCGGGCATCCAACGCCCCGGCACCGCAATGCGTACCTGGATGGCCGCCCTGGCCAGGCTGGTGATCGGCCTCACCGCCGGCAACGCCGTGCTCATGCATTGCCTGCCGCAGCTCGAACGCCTGGGGCGACCCGCGCAGGCGTTGCCAGCCCGCCGCCGACGAGTGCGCTGCCGACCGTCACGGCCGGGGTGATGCCGGCGGGCCCCACACCGCCGCGGAGCGTGACCCATCCGGTCCGGCCGCAACCGGGGCACGCGCTACCATGGCGCAGCACGGGCGACGCCCGCACCGGCTTCTGCGTTGCCGATCGGCTGGTGATGACCGCAGCGCACGTCGTGAGCGCGTGCGCCCGCATTAACATCCTCTCCTCCTACGTGCGCCCGACAGCGGCCGAATCCGTCGCGCGAGACGCGCGACACGACATCGCGTTGATGCGGACGCCCCACGCGACCGCACCCGCGGTGCTAGGGATCGGACCGCCGGCCGCGCCACACGAGCGAGTGTTCGTGCTGGGCTACCCGGCCTCGACCGGCCCATCCGCGCGCGAGGAAACCTGGAGCACGCTGGAGAACGACCGAATGCCGCGCGAGTCGTTGTCGCTGAGCAGTCTCGGCGAGACCGTGTGGATACAGGCACCGAACGTCCGGCGCGGCCACCGCGGCGGGCCAATTTTCGCTCCGCGCACCGGTCAGGTCGCGGGGATCGTGCGCGGCATGATCGGTGCTCGCCGCTGCGGAGGATACCCCGGCATGCCTCAGGACGGCGTCGATATGGCTCCAGGCTCGACGCAACCGACCCGGCTCACGGAGAACGCCGCGCCGGGTCCTGATGTGGAACCAGCGTCGCAACGGCGCGCCGATCCGCTGGCGGTGGCGCGCCGTGCCACGGTGCATGTGGTCTGCCGGCATTGACCGGGTTTGTGAGCCATCGGCTTCTAACCCCATACGGGGTTGACCACCGCTATCTTCCGCGTCAAAATGCCGACTAACCGTCTACACAGTTATGCAATCAACCCTCTAGCCAGTTCGCGCTCAACGGGAGGACCCCAGCATGCTCAATCACGTTTCGATCGGCGTCAGCGACATCGCACGCACCAGGCGCTTCTACGACGCAGTGTTGCAGCCGCTCGGCTACCGCTGCCTGAGCGAAGGCGCGCAGTCGCTGGGCTACGGCGATGAGGTTGTTGCTTTGTGGATCGGCGCGGCGAAACACCCGGTGCCCGCGGACGACGCATCGGGCCTTCACTTCTGCTTCACGGCGCCGACGCGGCAGAGCGTCGATGCGTTCCACGCGGCGGCGCTGCGCCATGGCGGTCGCGACAACGGCCAACCCGGACTGCGCAAAGACTACGGTCCTGACTACTACGCGGCGTTTGTCGTCGATCCGGACGGCTACCGCATCGAGGCGTATTGCAGTCTGGCGGCGTAGCCGCGCGTCAGCTCTGCCTCACCTTCTCGTAGTGGCGCCGCGCCTTGGCGCGGTTGCCGCACGAGGTCATGTCACACCAACGCCGCGTGCCCATACGACTTTCGTCGATGAACAACCAAAGGCATTCGGGGTTGGCGCAGCGGCGGATGCGACGCTGGGCGGAGCGCAGCAGCAAATCGCCGACCGACCAAAGCACCGGCGCGAGCAGATCGGGCGTCTCGGACTGCAACGGCGGCGTGCGCCAGGCGTAGCCACCGCCGACCGCGTCGAGCCTGGTACGCGCAGGCGCCTCGGCAAGCGCATCACGCAGCAAGGTGAGATCCGCTTTGGCAACCGGCTGTCCTTCGGCGACGGCACTGAACGTCTGATAGATCGCCTCGCGCAGCTCGATCGCCTCAGAAAACATGCGGGCCGCGCGCTTGGGATGAACGCCGCTCCAGTCGTGTATGGGCCGGATCGCATCGGCACTGAGGCCTCCGGCAGTCGCGATCCAGTGCAGCAGGTCTGCGATATCATGGAGGGTCTCGGCCGGCTTGTCCGTGCCACGCCATTGCCGCGTGTTGGCGAAGCTCAAGCAAAGATCCTCGGGAAACGCCGAAACCAGCATGATCGGCGCCATAGGCGGTCTTGCGACAATTGGCAAACGACCGCCGCCCCCTTGCCTTTGCGTCCGCGCTGGGCGACGCTGCCCGGCAATCGGGAGCAATCCAGTCAAAGAAGCGAGGGTGCAGTGAACGACACAGCGATCGTCAGCGATTCCGTCAAGCGTTTCAAGTGGGTCGGTACCCGGCCGATCCGCCCCGATGGCGTTCCCAAGGTGACCGGGCGCGCGTTGTATGGCGCGGACCTGAAAATGCCGGGAATGCTGTATGGCCGCATCCTGCGTTCGCCGCATGCGCATGCGCGCATCCTCTCGATCGACACATCGAAAGCCGAGGCCCTGCCTGGCGTGCGTGCGGTCGTGACGTCGAAAGACTATCCGGAGCAGAAGTTCGAGTACATCGGACCTGAGCGTGTCGCAGTGAATTTCTGGCACGTGACGCGCAACATCATGGCGCGAGAGAAAACGCTGTATGAAGGGCATGCCGTAGCGGCGGTCGCGGCAAGCAGCGCGTCGATCGCCGACGAGGCGCTGTCGCTGATTGACGTGCAGTACGAGGTGCTGCCGCATGTCATCGACGTCGATGATGCGATGAGGGAAGACGCGCCACTGTTGTTCGAGGACATGATCACGCGCGGCATCGAGCCAGCGCCGACCAGGCCTTCGAACATCTCCAAGCGGCTGGAATTCAAGGTCGGCGATCTGGACAAGGGGTTCGCCGAGGCCGACGTGGTGGTGGAGAAGGAGTTCAAGACCGCCGCGGTGCACCAGGCTTATATCGAGCCACATGCCTGCGTGGCCAAGATCGACGCCGACGGCCAGGGCGAAGTTTGGAGTTCGAGCCAGGGACATTTCCAGATGCGCGCGCTCACGGCGCATATCATGGGCGCGAAGATCGGTGACCTGCGGTTCTATCCAGCGGAGATCGGCGGCGGCTTCGGCGGCAAAACGGTGACGTATCTTGAACCGGTCGCGGCGATGCTGTCGAAGAAGAGTGGCCGGCCGGTACGGCTGATGATGAGCCGCGAGGAAGTGTTCAAGGGCACCGGCCCGACCTCGGGTTCGTCGATGTGGGTGAAGATTGGCGTCAAGAAGGATGGGACGATCACTGCTGCGGACGGCATCTTCAAGTTCCAGGCCGGCGCATTCCCCGGTTCGCCGGTGATGAACGCCTGCCTGTGCGCGTTCGCGCCCTATGCTGTCCAGCACATGCGC
>JASHVB010000703.1 GCA_030039695.1 Acetobacteraceae bacterium | reverse complement strand
GTCTCGGTTGCACCATCGATCGGATCGTTGAAGCTAGGCCACCCGGTGCCGCTCTCGAACTTGAGTTGTGACTCAAACAGGGGCTGCCCGCATCCCGCGCACGAAAATCGCCCGGCGCGTTTTTCATACAGCAATGCGCAGCTCCCCGGCGCCTCGGTGCCATGCTGTCGCATCACCTCGTATTGTTCTGGCGTCAGCAACTGGTGCCATTCGGCGTCGGTATGCGTGACCGGATACGTCTTGCCATCCATGCGTCAGATCCTTGATCGAACGAGTTGCAGCGTGGGCCGAATCATTCCCCGGCTACCGCGACCATCGCGTCACGGCTGCCACGGAGATGATGCGAGAGAGCTCGGCATCGGCTTGCATGATCATCCTCGGTATCACATTGCGGCAGGCGAGGCATCGCTCTATCGCCCGCCGGTACCCTGGATCAATACGGCGGCTACATCGGCGGAACGAGGCCGTTCTTCCCCACCAGGACGCGGCTCGCGGTCACCGTCCCGTCCGGCGCGCGTGACGCCAGGACGAGCACGTTGGCGCCCGGCGTCAGCGCGCTCCGGTCAGCAGGTGCGTAGCTGACGAAAGGCACGCCGTCCGGAACGAAGACCTTCTTCTCGCCGCCCTTGTAAGTCACGGTCAGCATACGGCCGTTGGTCGAGACGATGGTGCCGATCGTCCCGTTGGTCATCGTGCTGCCGGGGGCCGTATCGAACGGGCGCGAGCCTTCACCGATGCCGCGCATGCTGGGCGGGAAAACCTGGACCTCCAGCGCACGCAGCGTGCCATCGGGCTGCGGCATTGCCGCCGTGCCGATGTAGCTGCCCTTTGCGATGTCGCCAGGTTTTGCCGGGATCAGCCACGTCACCGCCGCATTGGCGGGCAGCGCGGCCGTGACCTTGTCGCCGCTACGCAGCGTCAGGTGGAGCGTATCGCCCGAGACCGTGTCGATCTTGCCGCGCAGCCGCACCATGACGCCGCTGGGTTGCGCGAAAGCGCGTCCGGCGAGGGGAACACCAATCGCGAGGCCCAGGAGGGAGCGCTTGGTCATCATTGCCATGTGAGCGATCCTTTATGATCTGTTTGGGAAGCCGGCCCCGCTGCCGCGCGCTTGGGTGCCTGGCTCAGTCATCCGAAGGTGAAAGAATACGCTTGTACTCCGGGATCGAGAAACCGGATCTCGAAGGTGCGGTCGCCGACGGCGCCGTCCTGGCGGACGAGCTGATAGAGGCGCTGGCCCGTTATGACACCTTGTCCCCGGGCGTTGACGTCCACGCCGTGGTTGTCGCCGGGCGGAGCGCCATCGATGACAACCTGGAACCTGATCGGCCTCCCGTCGGGCGCCGGTCCCATCACGAGATGCAAGTCGCGGGCGTGAAACCGGAACACGATGCCGCCGCCTGACTGATCGAGCGTCGCGCGATCGCCGGCGACAGTCCAGTCGCCGATCAGGCCCCATTGATTGAGCGCTGGTGTCCCGACCGTATAAACATGCGCCGCACCCTGCACCGGTCCGCCGGGAGAAACGAAGTTCTCCGCGCGGGCGGTGCCGATATACGTCTCGGGCGACTGGTCATCCCTCTCGTCCGATGCCGCCTCGGCGCCCGAGGCGTTCACCGCGACCAGTCCTGTCGGCACATTGGTCTGGCCAGCCGCCATCAGAAGCTTCTGGATGACCCGTTCTGAATTCGCGTAGTCACCCTCGCCGAACTGCTGGTGGCGAATGTGGCCCTCAGCATCAACGAAATACTCCGCCGGCCAGTACTGGTTATCGAAGGCGCGCCAGATCTCATAATTGTTGTCGATCGCGACGGGAAAATCCAGCTTCAGTGCGGCGACCGCCTTCTTCACGTTGTCAATGTTGCGTTCGAACGCGAACTCGGGCGCATGGATGCCAATCACCACCAGGCCATGGTTCTTGTACTTCTCGGCCCAGGCGCGGACGTAGGGCAGCTCCCGCAGGCAGTTGATGCAGGAATAGGTCCAGAAATCGACCAGCACGACTTTGCCCTTCAACGCGGCGTCGGTCAGCGGTGGCGAGTTCAGCCACTGCACCGCGCCGGAGAGCGAGGGCAGATCGTCCTCGATCGGCAGCGCGTTCGCCGCCGCCGTTTGCGTCGTGGCACTCGGTTGGGCGGCGGGAGCACCGGCATGGAACCACGCGAGCAGGGTCTCTTCGAGGGCTGTCGTGCTGGCGACCGACACCCGCGTCAGCACGCTCGTGTCGAGACCGGATGCGATCACCAGCACCCCGGCGATAACGGCGAGCCCGAGGCCGCGTCGAATCCATTCGCCGACACCCAGCGAGCGCTTCATCAGCGCAAAGACGCGGCCGCCGATAAGCAATGCGAGCGCCAGGGACGTCGCCGCGCCCGCGGCATAGGCGGCGAGCAATAGCGAGGACCGGGCGCTCGCCCCGTGCAGCGCCGCACCGGTCAGGATCAGGCCCAGGATGGGTCCGGCACAGGGCGCCCACAGCAATCCGGTTGCGACCCCGAGAAGCAGAGATGGCGCGATGGATGCCTTTCCGGTTCCGGCGTGCCGGTCGGCGGAGCTGGAGAGACGTGCGCCCAGCGCAACGAGCGGCCGGGTGAGCCGCTCGGCAACGGAAGGCAGCAGCAGCGTGACGCCGAACAAGGCTAATAGCGCCAGCGCGGCAATCCGGCCGTATTCGTTCGCCTGCACGGCCCAGCCACCGCCCACCGCGGCAAGGGTCGCAACCGCCGCGAAGGTGGCGGCCATGCCGACCAGCAACGGCAGGCCGCTCCGCAGGAAGGGCTGGCCGGTCCTGGCGAACACGAAGGGCAGCACGGGCAGGATGCAAGGGCTGACGATGGTCAGGATGCCGCCCAGATAGGCCAGAACGAAGAGGATCATGCCGGTTGTTCTCTTGTCTCGAGCTGCCGGCGATGGATCAGGGTGCGGGTCACAGCGGCTCCTGGCATGCTCATCGGCAGCAACAAAGACGCCGCCATGGTTATGCCAATCCATATACAATAGCGATGGGCGTCATTTAAGCGGTCCTTCATGCCCAGAGGGGTGGCCGGGGTTCCCGCCTGTCACACCAGGTGCGCCGCGATCTTCGAGGCGTATTCGCACCGAGACCGACGAGGCGAGTCCGATTGTCCTGCAGGACGGAGGAAGCCAACAAGAAAGTCGTCGATCGTGCCGCTGAGGTCACCTGCGGCACGGTCCGGCTCAAGCTGCTGAAACTCGGTGCGCCGATCGGATAAGCGCGCGGCGGATCAAGACGGTTGTGAACTGCGCGCGCCAAGCGGTTGAGCTACGGGCGTATCCGCGCCACGCAGCCATCTGCCTCGTGCGCCACACCGGCGGAAGCCACGCACCATCGTACTCTTCTAGTTTAGGGGTGGTTTTGCCAATTTCGCTGAGAGTATGTCGAGTCAGATCAAACGGGTCGCGCTCGTCGGCGGCCGGCTTGTCGGGTCAACGCCAATTGTGAGACTGCGGCCCGGCTGTCCCCTATTCTGCGACGTTGGTTTGCGACCTGGTCGGTCTCAGTGTTGAAGCGGAGGACACATGATTGGGCAGGCTGCTGCAGCGAACGGTTCGGCGGGCTGGTACCACATGGCAATCGAGCAAAGCACCGATATGCCGCCCCCTGCTCCAGCGCGGATCGAAGCGAAGGCTACGCCACAGCGGTCTGCAGTCGCGTCATCGCCTCTGCGATCGCAACACGGAAGAGACGCTGGCATCGCCTGATTTGAGCGGAAAGCGCTGCACCAACCAGGGCAGGGTTGTTCGAGGGATGGTAGGCCCTCGCCAGATCCTCGTTGATCTCGAGGTGCGAGGGGCCCTCATGCTCTGCGAGGTGAGCCTCGCCCCATGTCCAACGTTGCTCGGGGAATAAGGATAGGAAGCCTGGCGCGGCGCACAGATAGGCTGCCAGTTCCTCAGCGATATATTCGGTCCCCGCCAGCCAGCCGAAGAATTCCATCGGGTCGCCCCCACTCGCATTGTCCAGCAGGGCAGCCACGTAGGGAGCGGGATCGGTTGCGGTCAAGTTTAAGCCAATCTGCTCGGCGTCCGTTCGCCAGAGGTGTGCGTGCGAGCCTTCGCGCTCCTTCATTTCGCGCACCGCTGTGCGGACTTCAGCGAAGAAATGTCGGATACGAACGCGGCCGTACCGCTGGATCAAGGGACGCCGGGGCAGCCGTTTAACCTGGTGGTCGATGGCTGGCTCGAAGGCCTGAACAAACGGCCAGAACTCCCGCAGCAGAGCCGC
>JASHVB010000702.1 GCA_030039695.1 Acetobacteraceae bacterium | reverse complement strand
CTTGGGCCGATTGCGGGAAACCGCACCGGGAGCTGCCGCGCGAGCGTGTGCTCGGTGACGAAGAGATCGTGGCGATCTGGCGCGCGTCGGATCGGCTCGGCGGCGTGTGGGGACCGCTCGCCAAATGGCTCCTGCTGTGTGGTCAGCGGCGGGAAGAGACGGCCGACATGGCGGTGAACGAGATCGATCTGAAGGCGGCAGTGTGGAGCCTGCCAGGGGAGCCAAGAATGGCCGCGGACTCACCATCCCCCTCTCTGGGCGACCCGTAGACAAGCTAAAGGCACTCCCTGCACGAGAGGTCGGGACTGTCCTCGGCGCGCCTCAGCACCCGAGCCAGGCACGGGCGAGCCTACAGCGGCTGAGCGGCACCTCGGGCTGGGCGTGGTATGATTGCAGACGCACGTGCGCGACGAATTTGATAACATTGAATGTTCCTGGCGAAGTGGTGGAGGCCATACTGAACCATGTGCCGGATCCGCTCGTTGCCACCTATCGGCGGCGCGCTTATTTTGAGGAAAATGGGACGGCATTGCAGCTCTGGGCCGATCACCTGGAGCGGCTAGGCGAGCCTCGGGGACAGATGATCCAATTCCCGGGCGCGGTAGCGACATAATTACGAGACAGGGGAACACAATGAACGCTGCACAAATTACCCTAACGCTCAGCATTCTCGAACATTGCATCCGTCGACGCCGCGAAGACGGTGATTCAATCCAGAGACTGTCGCCATTGATTGACCTAGCGTGCGCGTTGCGCGCCGACATCCGGCGTGATCTGTTGCGGATGACGGTTTGAGGGCTTAACCCCCAATCGGGGCTTGGCTACAGGGGCGGTCCAGCGGTGGATCTCCCTTCTGCATTTCTGGTGTCCTGCTAGCCGGACAGTGACACCCGGGCTAATCCCTCATTCCCCGAACAGACTGGCGGTTGATCTAATGGGCTGATTGGGCCGGATCCCGATTGCGCCTCGGCGCGCTGGGCCTGGGAGCGTCCGTGGCGATCTGAGTGCTGTACCCATGGGAATATCGACCGAGGGCTTGGCGTTCCTGTAACCGTGCGAGGCGCCGGAGGGATCGGGTGCCGTCGAGGGCCCGGAGCGCGGCGTGGAATGACCGCTCGCCTGATCGTCTAGGATTCGTCGACCTTCCGCGGCAGCGCGATCGCGCGCCAGCTTGGCCTGGAGTTCTCGGCTTTCCCGCCGTGGCGCCAGCACGTGATAGTTGAACGCGAGCACCGCGATGATGCCCAGGGACCAGGCGCCGTCGACTTGGAGTGGCGCAGCTAGCACGATGGGCATATCCGCCCCAGGACGAACCACCGCATGATCGCCAAGTCACCGACACCAGCACCGGACACCCTGCCAACCATCACCGAGACTCAGCGTGCTGCCGCGCTGCACAAGGATCCCAAGACACTGAGCCGGTGGGTAGCTGCCGGCAGTGGGCCGAGCTACTACCGGCTTGCCGACAGGGTGCACTACAGTCGGGCTGATGTCCTGAAATGGCTGGCGGGGCGGACGCACTGGCGCTCGGGCACCGACCGCGACGGACGTCGGGATAGGGATGGGGATACGGACAGGACGCCTAGCCGATAAGTCCTTGATATTGGCTGGGCACGCTCTGTGAAGGGAACAGAACGATGCGACAGATGGTGTTGGTTGGCTTCTTGCAGGCGCAGAACTGCACAATTTTGGCGAGCTCCTGGCGCCATCCGCTGTCACGCATCGATTTCACCACCGCTGCCTATTACCAGAAGATCGGCCAGGTGCTCGAGGAGGGAAAGTTCCAATTGTCCTTCTTCGACGACCGCCTGGCGATGCCCGACATCTACGGCGGCAACCCGGCGGAGGTCGTCGCCAACGGCGTGCGCGTGGTGAAGATGGACCCGGTTGCAACGCTGCTCGCGATGGGTTTCGGCACCAAGCACATGGGCATCGGCGCGACCGGTTCGACGACGTACTACGAGCCATTCGACGTCGCCCGGCGCTTTCAGACAGTGGACCACATGATCGGCGGGCGCGCGGCATGGAATGTCGTTACCTCGGTGAATGACGGCGAAGCCCACAACATGGGCCGCGACATGCACCTGCCGCACGACCTGCGTTATGACCGCGCTGACGAGTTCATGGAAATCGTGATGTCGTGTTGGGACTCATGGGAGGACGATTCCGTCGTCGTGGACAAGCAATCCGGCTTGTTCGCCCATCCCGAAAAGGTGCACCGGCTGGAATACGACGGGAAATTTCTCAACTCGCATGGAACCTTCACTGTGCCGCGCTCGCCGCAGGGCCATCCGGTGATCATCCAGGCCGGCTCCAGCGATCGTGGCAAGGCGTTCGCCGCGCGGTGGGCAGAAACCGTGTTCGTCGGTTATCCAGATTTCGAGTCCGGAAAGCGGCAATATGCGGATTTCAAGGCTGCCGTGGCGGCGCATAACCGGGACCCGGAGCTAGTGACAGTCAACACCATCGCTTTTCCGGTCGTGGCGGAGACGCGGACGGCGGCCGAGGACAAGATGGCACTTGTGGACTCATTATATCGCGAAGTCGACGGGCTCTCACTGCTCTCAGAAGCGCTGAACTTCGACTTCAAGAAGAAGGCAATCGACGAGCCTTTCACCGACGAGGAAATCGAAGGAATGTCCGGCATGCAGGCGATGCGCGACCGCGTGCTGCGAGCAACTGGCCGCAATCCAGCGCCGCGCGATTTCATCAACGTCACCCGTCGTGGTCGCCCGCGCGAAGCGATCGTTGGTAGCGGCAAGGATGTGGCGGATCGTTTGGAGCAGTGGTTTGTGGAACGCGCATGCGACGGGTTTGTTGTTGCTGCGACGCATATTCCGGGCGCGTTCGAGGATTTCGTGCGTTTCGTGGTGCCGGAGCTGCAACGGCGCGGCATCTATCATAAGGATTATCAAGGCGCGACGCTGCGGGAAAACCTAGGGTTACCATATCCGAAGCTGGGCTGGTGGCGGCAGTAGAGAGTCTGTCTCGCGCTGCCTGCAGGAAAGCGCGGCGCGCGGCGACGGGTAATGGTGCCGAATTCAGCAAAGTGCCTGTTCCCGCACTCTCGCTCTCGACGCCACGCGTCTGAACCTCCGCCGCTTTGCGGGCGAGGTTAACTCTTCATGATCTCCGCAATCCGCGCGTTCGTCCCAGTAAACTCCGGCAGTTTCTCGCCCTTCGTTAGCCGCGCCAGTGTCGTTTGCTCCGCTTTCTGCATCCCCACCGCGCGCTTGGCATCCTCCACAATCTCATGCGGCTTCATAACCAATACGCCGTTCTCGTCCGCCAGCACCGCGTCACCCGGTTCCACCGCGACTCCTCCGCACGACACTGCGACGCAGAACTCGCCATGCTGGAACAACCGTTTTCCCGTCACGGTGGACAGCCCGCGCGCCCATACTGGCAGCCCGTATCGCCTCAGCTCCTGCACGTCCGTCGCTGGCCCGTCGATGATGATGCCGACGCATCCCGCCTCGCGCGCTGCGAACGCCACACCTCCGCCGCACGCCGCATGCCGCGTGTCTCCAGCCCGATCCAGCACCAGCACGTCGCCTGGACGTACCTTGCCCAAGGCGTAGTGTACGATCGCGGTGTCCGCGCCATAGCAGCGCACCGTCACCGCGGTTCCCGCGATCCGCACATACCCCGGAATCATCAGGCGGATTCCAGGATCCATGAACCCTGCATGGCGGAAATGGCCGATCGTCGCCGGTTCCGCCTCACGGAGCGCATTGAGCAGTGCGGGATCGATCGCGGGTGGCAGATCATGCAACACGAACATCACGGACCTCCTTCGGGACAGGCCCACATCATCGCCGCTTTCGCCGCTCGGGCGAACCCCGTAGTTTGCCGACCCAAAAGCACCGGGACCAACGCTCATTTTCTTCTATCGCATCCGCCTGTTTTCCCTGTTCGGCTTCGAGGTGAACCTCGACGCCTCCTGGCTGCTGCTTGCGGTCCTGATCGCGTGGACACTTGCCAGTGGTGTCTTCCCCGGCCTCACCCCCGGATTGCCACACTCGACGTACTGGGCGATGGGCGTCGCCTCCACCATCGGTCTGCTGCTATCGATCGTCTTCCACGAAATGTCGCACTCGCTGGTCGCACGCCACTACGGCCTGCCGATCCGCGGCATCACCTTGTTCATCTTCGGCGGCGTCGCGGAAATGACCTCCGAGCCGGCCCGCCCGCGGGACGAGCTGCTGATGGCTGCGGCAGGCCCTGCCGCCAGCTTCGTGCTGTCCGGACTGTTCTTGGGCGCGTTTGCCCTGGTCGGCAGCGCCAACGGTCCGCCGGCCGTCGGTGGCGTGCTGTGGTACTTGGGCCTGCTGAACGGCGTCTTGGCGATCTTCAATCTGATCCCCGCATTCCCGCTGGACGGCGGCCGGGTACTGCGCGCCGCACTCTGGGGCTGGCGCGGCGACTACCTTTGGGCCACTCGGATCGCTGCCGGCGCCGGCAACTTTTTCGGCATCGTGCTGATCGCGCTCGGCCTGCTGGAGATCGTCCAGGGCGATTTCGTCGGCGGTATCTGGCGCTTCCTCATCGGCATGTTCTTGCGTGGTGCCGCCGCTGCCAGTTCCGGTGAGGCTAACGCGCGTTCACGCCTCAGGCGCATCCCCGTCGGCCGGGTGATGAACCCCAATCCACAAACCGTGCCCCCGGAACTCTCCATCGAGGAATTCATCAACGAGTACGTCTATCGCCACCACCATCGCTGGTTCCCGGTTACCCGTGATGGCGAGGTGCTCGGCACGGTGGAAACCCGCCGGGCCGCCGTCATCGACCGTGCGCAGTGGCCGACCGTACCGATCGTGCGGATCATGCAGCCATTGTCGCGTGACGACACCGTGTCGCCGGAGACGGACGCCTTCGCGGCACTCGAGCAAATGCGGCGGACCGGCCACAGCCGGCTGGTGGTCATGCAGCAGCAATGCCTGCGCGGCGTCCTGTCCTCGCGGGATCTGCTGGACATCTTGTCGTTTGACCAGGAGCTGGGCCGCCAGCCTGCGGGTTGATCGAGATCAAGGTCGGATTTTTCCCGGTGAGTAACCTTCGGTTCAACGATCGCCGTTGGAGGACCGAATGCCATTCAATCTGCGGATCATGTTTCGCGGCATGGACCCGTCCGAGTCGGCCGAGGCGCTGGTGCGCCGCCATGCAGACGAACTGGGTGAATTCTCCGGCCGCATCACATCTTGCCGCGTCACGCTTGAAACGGCGCATAGTCGCCATCAGCAAGGCAAGCTTTACCAGGTGCACATCGACGTTTCCGTGCCCGGCAAGCACGTTCTGGTGAACCGCAGCCATGACGGGAACCACGCACACGAGGATCTGTACGTTGCCATCCGCGATGCGTTCGACGCGGCACGACGCCAGCTGCAGGACCAGATGCGTCGCCTCGACGGTGCGACCAAGGCACATGAGGCCCCCACCAATCGGACGGGCCGTTCGCATGTTTCCGGACTATGACTTCCTGGCGATCGAGGATGGTGCGGAGATCTATGTGCACCACTACAGTGTCATCGGCGGCGGGTTCGACAAGCTGAAGGAAGGCGACGAGGTGCGTTATGTCCTGGCCCCGGACATGGCCGAGCAGGGCGCGCAGGCCAGCACGGTCGTGCCGACCGATTAACACCGGGAGAATGCGTCCCCCTTCCTTGATGGAGTGGCGGCCGGCGTCGAGGTGACGTTGCTCAATGTCGGCGGCGGACTGGCGGGCACATTATCACGCGCTGCAGGTGGAGCCGAGATGATTGATCCGTGGCCATTCGAACCAGACGCATTCCAGCGCACCTGTCGCGACCATCCACAGCTGGGAGACGTGCTACTGGCAGTGGGCAACAGCGACGCGCAATTGCGCGAATTGGCGTCAACGATCGCGGCCTCGACCGCCGGTGTCGTCGTCAGCGCCACA
>JASHVB010000077.1 GCA_030039695.1 Acetobacteraceae bacterium | reverse complement strand
TCAAGGTATGGGTGCTTATGCCTCAAGCATGGTATTCGGAAGACTTCTCTCGTGAACTTCTTGCGTGGTCGAACGGTCGCCATACCTGTCGACAATGGCAATACCGTGAACCAATGTTCGGAGAGTGGGCAAATGAAACTGGAAGATCATGTCACCGAGGTGGAGCGCGAGGGAGGAGTGACGTTCGTCTCAATGTGCTTCGCACCCCACAACCTGATGGGAAAAGCGCTTATGGATGGGCTGATCGGCGCCCTTAAACAGGCCGAGGCGGATGGCGCTCGTGCCATCGTTCTACGCAGCAAATTGCGAAATTTCTGCGCGGGCGCGGATCTGACGCTCTTCGAGAACAAGGGCGCAGCGATTTACAACCGGCGGTTCGAGATTCTGCCCTATCTGGAGGCAATCGAGGCAATCTCGGTCCCCACCATCGCCAGTGTCCACGGCTTGGCGGTCGGCGGCGGGCTGGAGCTCGCGCTCGCCTGCGACATAATCATCGCAGCCGATACCGCGCGGCTTGGCAGCGTCGAGGTGACGCTCGGCGTCCACCCGCTAATGGGTGGCATCCAGCGCGTGGCCGCTCGTGCCGGTGTCGCGAGGGCCAAAGAGATGGCTCTGCTTGGCCGGCGCTATGACGCTGCGACCCTCGAGTCCTGGGGCATCGTCAACACGGTCGTGCCGGAAGCACGCCTGAACGAGGTGACCCGAACGATCGGGCAGGAGCTCGCGCACGGTCCGACAAGAGCGAATTCGGCGACGAAAGCACTGGTAACCAAGTTTCTCAATGAAGGCATGGCCACCGCAGACCACGCGATGTTCGAGCTGCAGAGGCCAGTCTTCGAAAGCGACGACTTGGCAATCGGGTTGAGAGCCTTCAACGACTTCAATTCGCCTGGACACGCGATATTCATCGGGCGCTGAAAAGGATCTTCACCATGTCACGTAGCGGACCTCTGAGCGGCCTGCGGGTCGTCGATTTCACCCGTGTCTTGGCCGGCCCACACTGCACCAAGATCTTGCACGATCTCGGCGCAGAGGTTATCAAGATCGAACCACCAAGCGGCGACATCACGCGATCGGCTTTTCCGCGCGACAAAGCCGGAGCATTGTCGGGGTATTACATCCAACAGAACACCGGTAAGCGCAACATTAGCATCGACCTTAACTATCCCGAAGGACGGGAGATTGTCTGGAAGATGTGCGACTCGGCCGACATTATCGTCGAGAACTTTCGCGCAGGCACACTTGAGTATTTCCAGATGGACTACGAAACGGTCGCCAAGCGCAATCCTCGCGTCATATATGCCTCGATCAGCGGCTACGGCCAGAAGGGCCCGCTGTCGGGACGAAGCGCCTATGCGGTGACTGTGCATGCAGAGACCGGATTTCTCGATGGCTTTGCGGATCATCTCAAGCCCGATCTCCGGAAACCCCGGCACGACTTATATTCGCATGCCGACGTCTATACCGGCCTTGAAGCCACCATCGCGATCCTGGCCGCCCTGCGCGGGCGCGAGAGGACGGGCGAAGGCCAGTATATCGACGTGTCGATGGCCGCAACGATGCTTTCCGTCAATGAACTCGTCCACGCGCTATTGTCGGACGTCGACATGGGCGCCGAGCCGCTCGCGCTCGGTCCGAGCGACTCGCCATTCTTCACCACGGCTTATGGCGACAAGGTGACAATCGCGACAAGCCTGTACAGCGAGGTGACGTTTCCAAACTTCCTCGCCGCCATGCGGCGGCCGGATCTTGCAAGCGATCCCCGCTTCCTCACCACCGAGTTACGAAGGCAGAATATCGATGCTCTGCATCAGATCGTCCAGGAGTGGATCAACACATTCCCGACACCAGGGTTGCTCGATGCCCAGCTCGACGAGGTCAAGCTGGCTTTCGGCGATATTCACACCACGAAGCATTTCGCCGGATCTGAGTGGTCGAAATGGTGGGGAGCGATCGAGGAGGTGAGCGACCGGCAAGGCGGGCACGTGAAGGTCCCGGGCAAGCCCTGGCGGTTCTCAAAGGACCAGTTGATGCCGGCGGGCGCGCCCTCCTACCGAGGTGAGGACAATGCCGAAGTTCTCCGGAACCTAGGCTACGATGACGCCCATATTCAGGCGTTTGCCGCGGCCGGCGTGATCTTGTCCAACGTACCACCGCACCTCGAGCAGCACGACGATAACGGCTGACGACTGCGAGCTCGATGCAACACCGGAGAGGCCATGTGGTCTCTCCGGTTCCGCAAGAAAGTGGGCCCCGGATGAGTAGTCTCCTCGGACTAACCGTTGCTCAATGCCGGGGCACCTGCCTGAAAGCCAGGGGATCGATCGCTATCCAGACGGGGATCGTGTCGCCCAACGTGCCCGGTGCCCGCTAAAAAGGGCCTTCTTGAGGGTGCCGACGTCAGGATGAAGGTTTGGGTGTAGTGCGCAGGAGCGACGGGTTCACGGCGTGAACCTCCCATGGCGAAATGCAGTAATGCTCTATTGCGCGACCGAGGATGTAAGGATCGTTCGCCATGAGTGCCTCGGCCGACTGCATCGTGTCGGTCTCGTAGAGGAATAACCCCCCGACGTCGTCCGCGAAAGAACCCGCAGCCGCGAGAAGTCCCCGATCGCGCAGGTCAAACAGATATTTTTGGTGAACCGGGCGCAATTCGAGGATCTTGCGCCGATCACCGTACTTCAGATAGTTCACGAAGATCATTACTGGTTCCTTTCCTGCGGGGTCAGCGGACCGAGCACAGACCGCACGAGGACGATAGGTGCGCCTCGCCCCGCCGATCGCGCCGGCACGCCCTGGTAAGCTTATTTCCCGGCAAACGTCGCCCTGGGAAACGGCTTGCCGCCATT
>JASHVB010000701.1 GCA_030039695.1 Acetobacteraceae bacterium | reverse complement strand
GAGGTGACCGGCCTGATGGCACGGGTGGTGCGCGGGATGGATGGGGCCGCGATCACGCAGCGAACGCACATGATGCTGCGGGTGGATCTGCCGGAGGGGCCACACGTGGCCGATGTCGGGTTCGGCAACCTGACGCCCACCGCGCCGCTTGCCCTGGCGCCGCAGGAGCATGAGACGCGCCATGAGCGGTACCGACTGGCGCCTCTGGGCGATGAGTGGCTGTTGCAGGCAAGGCTCGGGCAGGAGTGGGCGAACCTCTACCGTTTCCCGCTGCAGCCGCAGTTTGATGTCGACTACGAAGTGGGCAACTGGTTCACGTCCACGCGTCCTGGGGGCTTGTTCGTGGAGAACCTGATCGTGGCCCGTCCCGGCGGGGGCTGCCGCCTGACCCTGTTCAATCGCCATTTCCTGGTGCGTCAACTGGATGGACGGACCGAGCGACGGGAGCTGCAGGATCCCGAGGATTACCGAGCGACGCTGGCGACGGCGTTCGGCCTCGCGTTGCACGATGATGAGCTGGCGTCGCTGATGACCGAGTTGGACGAACGCCCCGCACCGGGCGGACCCCATGGGTTCTTTGCGTGAATGGCGCATACCTCCGCCCAGAGATGGCCGGGCATGTGCCGGCCATGACGCAAAAGCCAGGTCAGGCGCCGCTACACGATTCCCTTTTTCCGCAGATCGGCGATCTTTTCGTCGCTGTAGCCGATCGCGTGCAGCACGTCGTTCGTATCCGCACCGCATGCGGGAGCAGCCGTGCGTGGCGTGCTGTCGCCCGGCAGCCGGAACGCCGGCGGCACCATGCGAAAATCCGCCCGCTGAGGATGCCGGTAGTGCCACACGCGATCTTCGTCGCGCACGTAATCGGAGCTCAGCGCGCTGCGCAGGTCGTGCACCGGCGCCGCCGGTACCGCGCCAGCGAAATGCGCCAGCCATTCCTGCGTGGTGCGCGACATCAGCGCTTCATCGAGCAGCCGCGTGACTTCGGCACGGTTCTTCAGGCGCATCGGAAAGCTGGCGAAACGCGGATCGTCGCCCCATTCCCGGCGGCCGATCTTCTCGCACAGCAGCGGCCAGAATTTCTGCTTGTTGCACATGATGAAGATCCAACCGTCCTTGGTACGGTAGAGCTGGCTCGGCGTCAGCGACGGATGCGCACCACGCGGTTCACGCCCCTGCACGTGGCCCTCGTTGAGGAACCAGGTCGCGAGGTACGCGAGATTGGAGATCGCTGTGTCGAACAAGCTGACATCGACATCGCGGCCGATCCCCGTCTGGCGCGCCGACAATATGCCGCCTAGCAGCGTTGTCGCAGCATACACGCCGGCCATCAGGTCGATCATGGAGAGGCCGAAGCGCGCCGGCGGTGTGTCCGGCTCGCCAGTCAGCGAAAGATAGCCGGCCTCCGCCTGCATCAGATAGTCATAGCCCGGCCAGGCGGCGCGGCTGCCGGTGCGGCCATAAGCCGAGAGATGCGCGCAAACGATGCACGGATTGGTCTGCTTCAGCGCATCGTAGCTCACACCGAGGCGCGCGGGCTGATCGCCGCGCAGGTTATCCAGCACCCCATCGGCGGATCTCACCAGGTCGTGCCAAACCTCCTGCGCGCCTGGAGCGCGCAGGTCGAGCGTGATCGAGCGCTTGTTCCGGTTGAACGACTGAAAGAAATGACTGTCACCCTCGCCCAAGAAGTAGGGACCGATGCCGCGCGATACGTCGCCGCCCTCGCGCGGGTTTTCGATCTTGATCACCTCGGCGCCCATATCCGCCAACTGCATGGAACCGAACGGGCCGGCGCCATACTGCTCCACCGCCAGGATGCGCAGGCCTTCCAGCATCACACGGGGTTCCGCTGTACCAGCTGGCGCGCGATGATGATGCGCTGCAATTCGTTGGTGCCTTCGCCGATCACCAGCAGTGGCGCGTCGCGATACAGGCGCTCCACCGGGAATTCCTTTGAATAGCCATAGCCGCCATGTACGCGCATCGCTTCCGTGGCGTTCTCCAATGCGGTTTCGGTGGCAAAGAGCTTCGCCATGCCGGCCTCCATGTCGCAGCGCTGCCCAGTGTCGTAGAGTTCAGCAGCGCGTCTGACCAGCAAGCGCGATGCTTCGGTGCGAGTCGCCATGTCCGCCAGCTTCAACTGGATCGCCTGGTGCTGTGCGATCGGCACGCCGAAGGTCCTGCGCAACTGCGCGTAGCGCAGCGATTCATCCAGCGCAGCCTGTGCGATGCCTACACCGCGCGCCGCGACGTTGATACGGCCGAGTTCAAGTCCCGACAGTGCGTGCTGCAGACCACGACCTTCTATGCCGCCGACCAGGCGATCCGTTGGGACACGGTAGTTGTCGAAGGCAAGCTCCGCGCTGTCGATACCCTTGTAGCCGAGCTTTTCCAACTTACGGCTGACGGTGAAGCCCGGGCCTTTCTCGGCGAGCAGCAGGCTCATGCCGCGATGGCGCGGCTCGGCATGGAGGTCGGTTTTCACCAGGAGCGCGAAGCAGGAACCATAAATGCCGTTGCTGATCCAGGTCTTGGTACCATTCACCACGTAATGCTCGCCATCGCGACGCGCGGTGACGCGGATCGCCTGAAGGTCGGTGCCGCAGTCCGGTTCCGT
>JASHVB010000700.1 GCA_030039695.1 Acetobacteraceae bacterium | reverse complement strand
CATCGCCGCTTCCGCTGGGTCGTTCCACTGCGAGATCACATCGTAATCCCACTGGTCGGCGCGCGGGCCGAAGGCGGTCGAGTCGGGGTCCACGCGAGTCGCGGCGCCATGGACATGGAAAAATCCAACCAACGACAACGGCGACCGCATCGTCCCGGCACGATCGACAAGGATGTCCAGAACCTCGTCCCCCAGTTCCCTCAGAAAACTCGACTTCCAGTAACGTTGCACGCCGCCATAGGGGAATGTGGCGTCGAACAGCTTGTTTAGTTCAACATACGAGGTCGGGGCGATCGTATCGACCAGCGGTGCGCCGAATTTGCGGACCGGCGCGACCAGCCTCTCACCCTCGGCGTGCTCGCCGATGTAGCCGACGACAATGGCGACGACAGGTTCCCCATCGGCCGCGGTCAGCATCCCGGCAAAGGCGGTGAGTTCGTCCGGACAGGAGCGCGCGTAGTCACGGTAGAAGCGCAATACCTCCCTGGCCTTGGCCATGGGGTAGAGCACCATGCCGGCCAATACCGGACCAACCGGGTGCAGGCGGTACTCGAACGAGGTGACGATCCCGAAATTGCCGCCACCGCCGCGTAGTCCCCAGAACAGCTCCGGGTTCTGCTCGGCGCTGGCGACCAAAAACTCACCGTCGGCGGTGACGAGGTCGGCCGAGAGCAGGTTGTCGCAGCTCAGACCGTGCTTACCCATGAGCCAACCGAGCCCACCGCCGAGTGTCAGCCCTGCGATACCGGTGGTCGAGACCACGCCCCCGGTACTGGCCAGCCCGAAAGCCTGGGTTTCGCGGTTGTATTCGCCCCAAGTCAGCCCTGCGCCGGCGCGCGCGGTACGCCCGATCGGATCCACCCGCACGCTTTTCATCGGCGTCAGGTCGATCATCAGGCCGCCTTCGCAAACCGCATTGCCGGTGATGTTGTGGCCGCCGCCCTTGACCGACACAAGAATCTCGTGGGTTCGAGCAAAATTCACCGTCGCCATAACGTCGGCGACCCCAGCGCAGCGGGCGATCAAAGCCGGGCTGCGGTTGATCATACCGTTCCAGACGGTGCGCGCCGCGTCGTAGCCGGCCTCGCCCTGCCGGAGCAACGGTCCGCGCAACTGCGCTGCCAAATCCCGCACTGTTGCCTCTTCGAGGACCAGATCGTTGCCTTGGGCGGTGGCGATGCGGAGGTCTGTCATGGATCTTCTCCCTGTGTCACGATGTCGTTTGGACCGACAAAGGCTTTGCTGCCATTTTTTGGGGTGCAATTGCCGTTGGATTGAGACAATGCCGTTCGACCGAGCAGCACGATAATACGCTGCCAGTGATTTGAGAATATCCAGGTGACATGTCGCTCTCGTGTTGGCCTCCGCGGACGCCACGAGGACGCGGTGCCAAGCCGGCTGCAACGTTGGTGTTCGCTGCGCGGGGGTTCCTTCTATTGCGGCTGAACTGAGAACGTCACGCGGCCAATTTCTCACTCACACTCGACAATATCTGGGCTTGCCGCCACGTGTCTTCGTCCAGGTGGCAACGCGACGCCGCGCGCCGCGGCCGGTCGGGTCATTGCTGGTCACGGCGCTTTGGTACCGCTTTCATCTGGTTCGGCTTGGCACGGACGGAGATGTGCTTGAGGTCCCTAGCGCGCCGCCGCGCGTGTAGGTTGCCCGACAAGCGGTGGCGGCGAGTGCCTCCGGTGGGGGATCCGCCTCGTCATCCAAGCGGCAGAGGAGTGTGTGATGCGCCTTGCCTCGACGATTCTGGCTTGCCTTCTCTCGGTGGCCTGGCATGCGGCCGCGGCGGCCGTGCCAGCTGATGGCACCATCGCCGCCTATCACGGCGACCCGGCCCGCAGCGGCAATTACATCGTTCCGACGCTGACCTGGCAGGCGCTGCGCACCGTGCATCGCGATGAGGGCTTCGACGGGCGCGTGCCGGGCCATGTGTATGCACAGCCGCTCTATTGGCGTCCGCCGGGCGCCGCGCACGGACTGATCCTCGTCGCAACGGAAAGCGACGTTGTGGTGGCGCTCGACGCGGTAACCGGGCGCCCGGCATGGAGCGTGACGCTCGGGCACGCGGTGCCCCTGTCCGCGCTGCCGTGCGGCGATATTGATCCGTTGGGTATCACCGGCACCCCGGTGATCGATCCGGCTGCTGGCGCCATCTATCTTGATGCTATGGTGGAGCAGAACGGCGCCGCGCAGCATCTGGTCTTTGGTCTGCGCCTGCGCGACGGGGCGGTGTTACCGGGCTGGCCCGTCAACGTCGAGGCGGCCCTGCGGAACTTTGGCATCAATTTCATCCCTCGCCAGCAGAACCAGCGCGCCGCGCTGGCGCTCCTCGATGGCCGCGTCTTCGTCAGCTACGGTGGCAACTGGGGCGATTGCGGCAGCTATCACGGCATAATCCTTGGAATCGACGCCGTACCGCCGCGCGCGGTCGCCGCTTGGGCCACGCACGGGGTCAAGGGGGGAATCTGGGCACCCGCGGGGATCAGCATCGCCGACGGCTCGTTGTTCTTCACAACCGGCAACGCCGAGGTCGAAAGGCGCTGGGACGATGGAGAGGGCGTGTTTCGCCTGCAGCCATCTCTCGTCCGGAGCGGCAATCCGGCGGACTATTTCGCGCCAGCGAACTGGAGGCAACTCGACGACGAGGACCTCGATCTATCCGGCAGCCCCGCGATGCCGATCGATGTGCCGGGTCCACGCGGCGTCGCCCACCGCGTGGTGGTGTTCGGCAAGGACGGCAATGCGTATCTGCTGAATCGGAATGATCTGGGCGGCATTGGCGGCCAGATCGCCGTTCGTGCCGCTGGCGATGTACCCATCATCACCAGCCCCGCGGTCTATTCGGCGCCCCAGGGAACCTGGATCGTTTATCAGGCACGCGACGCCACCTGTCCGAATGGCGGCGGTGGTGCTGGGCTTGCGGCGCTGCGGGTCACCGCCGCGGATTTGGTCCCGCTCTGGTGCGCACCGTTCGATGGGCGGGGCGAGCCGATCGTCACCACCACCGACGGCGCCGCTAATCCGATCGTGTGGGCGGCCACTGCCGAGGCTGGCGATCGGCTGCAGGCGATGCGCGGTGACAATGGCGCGCCGTTATGGATCAGTCCCGACAGGATTCCGGGGCTCCGTCACTTCGTGACCATCCTCGCGGCCGGGGATCGGCTCTATATTGCGGGCGATGGACGTATCACCTCGTTCACCTGGGCCACCCGCTGAGTTGATCGAGTTGATCGCCCGGGCGGCGAAGGATGGCATTCGCCGCCACCTCGCGGTCCCGCGAAAATGCGTGCCGGGTTTCGACGATCACCACGCGGCACAGAGCCGCCTCCTGGATTGACTGACGCCGGGGGACAAACCGGGGCGCGAGAGAGAGCAGACTGATATGACGGCCATGGATGGGCGCTGACGGAGAGCGCTGGCCGCACGCGAGGCCACTTCGCGCCCCAATCGGCCGACAGTGACCGGCGAACCGCCCCATTGGCAATGTCCGCTTTCCCAGATCAATCACTGAGAGCTGCCGTTCTGCTTCCGGCGAACCACCGTCGTCGAAACCTTGATCATCGATCATCCCGGTTTCCGGGCCGATCATGAACGACAGTCCGACGCCCCGTTGCATGACCGCCTTCCAAAGGGCGTCATCAGGGTACACAGATGGGCGGGCGAAAGGTCCCGAGATGGACTCTAGCTGCCACTCATCCGTCCAAATACCATCGTGTCGCGATTTTGCTGCATCAGCAACGTGATGCTCGGGACTTTTTCGAAACCAAGGCCACGCGGCAGCTCGTCTTCCAAACCTTGCACGACGCGAGCGTAACTCTCGCCAGCCACTTTCTCCCATTTGCCTGCGGGTTTGCGCACCTCAAGGTTGACCACCGTCGCCTTCAGCACAAGACGCACAATGGGATCGTTCGGCGCGCCCGGCTTTGTCAAGCTTGGATGGCCTGCGATGACCCGCCAGCCGTTCGCCAACGCCCAAACGGTCAGTTCTTCCCTTGTCAATGCCGATCTCCTCTCCGTCTTTATGACGCTCACGAACGCTGGGATTGCTTCCCCTTGCCGCGCGCCTCTGACCGCGCTTGCCACAACGCCATGTCCGCTGCCTTGCTGAATGCCACTCGGACGCCCCTGCCACCCCTGCTCACCCGAATCTTGCCCCGGTTCTGCGCCCTGTGCTCGGCCAGCCATTTCATGACTTCCGGATCCTCGCTGGTCCTTCCTTCGAACTCGAGCACTCCGACTATCTCTTCCTCTTTGCGGCGCTTTACCATCGTGCATGCTTTCTTGAAGTGTCTCGGGGTTCGTCGTCCGCGTCGACGGGCCTTTCAGGGATGCGCGTTGCGAGCAACGGCGATTTGCCGTCTGTCGCCTGCGACTGGGTGTCGGCTTTTTACGCTCTCCACCCGAGAGCTGCCAGATTGCTCTCGGCCGACACGGGACATGGGGCTGACCGCGTGGCGGGTCCGCGATGAGTGGAAGAACGAACCCGCTTCGCGGGAGGGAAATGCTGGCGTTGCGGTGCAGGTAGACCGAGCCGATGCGGCTCGGTCGAGCGTAGTCCAGGGCGGACGAAGCATTTCGGCTTCCTTCAACCAAGAGGAGCCGACCAATGGACGAATCTGTTCGCACCGCTGCCATCAGCCCACTGCGCCAGCGTCTGATCGACGATATGAAGATGCGCCGGTTCTCACGGGCCACGGGCGATGCAGCGCAACCACATTCGTGACGTCGGACGCTTTGCAACGTTCCTGGGGCGCCCAACTGATACGGC
>JASHVB010000699.1 GCA_030039695.1 Acetobacteraceae bacterium | reverse complement strand
TGATTGAAGGCACCACGGTGTCCACCAAGTACGGGCCGGTGAAAACGGACCACGTGCTCTTCATCGCGTCGGGCGCGTTCCACCTGGCTAAGCCGTCGGACCTGTTGCCAGAGCTACAAGGCCGCCTGCCGATCCGCGTCGAATTGTCGGCGCTGACCCGTGACGACTTTCGGCGGATTCTGACCGAGCCGGAACACTCGCTGCTGAAGCAGTACGCGTTGCTGATGGGGACCGAGGGCGTGAAGCTGGAGTTCACCGCAGACGCGGTGGAGGCGCTGGCCGAATTGGCTGCGGACATCAACGAGCGGGTGGAGAACATCGGTGCCCGGCGCCTACACACCGTGCTCGAGCGGCTGCTGGAGGACGTCAGCTTCACCGCGACAGACAGGTCGGGCGAGACGGTGAAGGTGGACCGGGCATATGTGAACGAGCGGGTGGCGCCGCTGGCACAAAAGGGCGACCTGAGCCGATTCATTTTGTAGCCGCCGCGCCTTCCGCGCCGCGTCCCCGTCTTCCGGCGTCATAGCCGGCCTTGCCCGGCCATCCACAGCTTCGTCCCTTGCACCCAAGGTACGGCGTGGATGGCCGGTACAAAGGCCGTCTATGTGTGAGCGAGCCGGAAATCCTCGGTGCTGCACGACCACCTGAGACGCTCGAAGGTCGGGCCGTCCACGACCGCGACACGCGAATGCAACTCATACAGTCGAGAGCGTTCGTCTGTGGGCAAGCAATGCACCGTTTCAACGCCAGATGGAGACCGCTCGGAGCGTCGTGCGCGAAGGTGAACGCGTGCTGCGCCGTCTTGGCGATTCCTGAAGCGGCAACGCGCCACAGGGCTCGCTCGCCCGCCCTGACTGGGAGATCGTAGAGGCGGAACCGGCAACGCTGCGTCCCGCGCCGGTGATGGTGACACAGCACATCGGCCCACTGATCCCCGCCTCGGCCACTCACAAAGAGCCCTACAATCTTGCGCGCAACTTTGCGACCCTGGACTTGCTGAGCGAGGGCCACGGGGACCGGAATATTCGCACCTCCCGCTCCGATGCCGAAGCCAACAGCTTCGGCCGCGAAGTGCAACTGGATTGCGCCATCGACTGCGAGCACGCCGCCGAACTCATCTTCGTCGTGAAGGACCTATGGGGCAGTTGCGCATATGGGACGTTTGTCGACGACAAAGCGTCAGGGGAGTTCTTCGACAAATCGAAGATGTGCGCGCGCGACCACCGCGGGACGGCTGCTTTGAACGAATTGTTCGCGAGGCATTTTCCGAATTCGCGACGTGAGCTTCTACGCCGTTCGCCCTTATGAAAGGTGGGCCAAGGTTGGATTCAGACCTCGCAACGTGAACCACGCAACGCGCTTATCCTGCCGCCGAGGCTTTGCCCGTACTACAGCCTTGGCGCAACGCGACTCGCGATGCCATAAGCGCCGCATGCGTGTCCTGCACCACCTGCCGCTGTCGCCCTATTCCCGCAAGGTCCGCCTCGCTCTGGCAGAGAAGCGCCTGCCCGCCGAGCTTCGCACCGAGAAAGTCTGGGAACGCCGCCCGGAATACCTGGAGCTGAACCCCGCCGGCACCGTACCTACACTGATCGAAGACAGCGGGTTGGTGATCGCCGACTCCACCGTCATCTGCGAGTACCTCGAGGAAGCATATCCCGATACGGGCCTGCTCGGCCGCACGCTCGCCGAGCGCGTTGAAGTCCGCCGCCTCACCGCCTGGTTCGACGGAAAGTTCGCCGCCGAGGTCACCCGCAACCTGCTCGGCGAGAAACACATGAAGCGCCTCACCGGCCGTGGCAATCCTGACCCTGCAGCGATCCGAACCGGCTATCTCGCGCTGCGCTATCATATGGAATACCTCGGCTGGCTGGCGGAGACTCGGAAATGGCTGGCCGGCGGCGCGCTGTCATTGGCGGATTTTGCTGCCGCGGCTCACCTCTCAGCGCTGGATTTCATTAGCGATGTCGACTGGAGCCTGTCGGCGCCGGCGAAGGACTGGTACGCACGCATCAAGTCCCGCCCGAGCTTCCGCGGCCTGCTGCAAGACCGCGTCCCGGGCACCACGCCACCGGAGCACTATGCCGATCTGGATTTCTGAGCGGCCGTTGTTGCAAGCCACGCCGCGCCCCGCTCCCCTTCGGAGCGGCGGTCGGGGGCGGGGTCCGAACGAGCGAGTCAGATCCCTCCCCGTGTCACCCTCCCCCAAGGGGAGGAGGGAGACCCCAGCTTCGCCATGACAGCAACCCATGCGGTCGCCGCCGAACTCATCGCGGTGATCGTCGCCGTCACCATAGGCGAGCCGCGCGTGCTGACCATCGAGGAGGGCCGTGCTCTCCCTTCCGGTCCGTTCGAATCCAACCACCGATCGCTGCAAGCAGCCGCTCGCTCCTGGGTGGAGCGCCAGACCCATCATCCCCTCGGCTACATGGAGCAGCTTTATACCTTCGCCGACCGTGATCGCACGATCGCGGGGCAGCGCGTGATGTCCGTCTCATACCTCGGCCTGACGCGCGAAGAGCGGAGGCCGGCGGACCGTGGCACAGGCTGGCAGCCCTGGCACCGATACTTCCCCTGGGAAGACCGCCGCAGCGCGGGCACCGCGCCCATTGATGCACTGACCGCGCCCATGCTCGCCTGGGCCGATTCCGCCGCCGACGCGATGCTACGGTGGGACCGGCGCAGCCGCATCGCGATCAACTTCGGCATGCAAGGCCACGCGTGGAACGAAGAACTTGTGCTGCAGCGCTATGAGACGCTGTGGGAGGCCGGCCTGGTGCCTGAGGCAGGCGGCACCACCGCGCCCGGTCAGGCGATGGCGCACGACCATCGTCGCATTCTCGCCACCGGCATCGCCCGCCTGCGTGGCAAAATCAAATACCGCCCGGTGGTGTTCGAGCTGATGCCCGAATCCTTCACCCTCGGCCAGCTTCAGCGCACCGTGGAGGCACTGGCCGGCCGCCGCCTGCACAAGCAGAACTTCCGCCGCCTGATCGAGCAGCAGGACCTGGTGGAAGAGACCGGTGCGATGGCAACCGAGACCGGTGGCCGCCCAGCCAAGCTCTTCCGCTTCCGTCGCGCCCTGCTGGCCGAGCGCGCCGTCGCCGGAACGAAATTGCCGCTGGCCCGATAGATTTTGCCCCTGCTCTCAAGAGCCTGCTCGAACCGCGCTCATCATGAGAGTGACGCGCCCTATGACCTTGCCGGCCTGACAGGCTTCTCCGGGACGGTTCCCGGTCCGCTGCTCCCTGGCCTTCAATGGATGGGGCCAAGCGTGACGGTCACGCACCTGGTCGATCGCAAGGCGCTCGCACCGCGCGGGCGGGCGAGCTTCTCACCATTACCCTCAGCTGGGGGCGGGCTGCCGGAGATCTGTGGGCGCACGCGGCCGGACGCCAGTCGCTTGGTCCGCGAGGTCGAACAATCCCGCTGATCTGGTGGCCATACCGAGCGCGGTGCGCCTCTTCGTGCTGTCCTCGCACCGGGCCGGGGCGTCCGAGCAGAGCCACGCCGATGCCGGGCACGGGACCTGCCGCACCCCTTAGAGCCGCGGCGGACGCGCAGTGCTGCGGGGTGGGCCCGGCGGTCACTTCCCCAGCGCCTGCGCCGCCTTCATCACCTCCGCCGCGTGACCGGTGACGCTGACCTTGCGCCAAACGCGCGCGATCTTGCCGGTCTCGTCAATCAGGAACGTACTGCGCTCCATACCCATGTATTTTCGGCCGTACATGGATTTCTCTACCCAGGTGCCGTACTTGTCCGCGACCGGATGGCCCTCGTCCGATGCCAGCGGAAAGGTCAGCTTGTATTTGGCGGCGAATTTCTCGATCGGCGGCAGCTTGTCGGGTGATACGCCGATGACCTCAATGCCGATCTTGCCAAGCTGTGGCAGCGCTTCCTGAAACGCGCAGGCTTCCTTGGTGCAGCCGGGCGTGTCCGCCTTGGGATAGAAATAGAGCACGAACGGTCGGCCTTTCATCGCCGCCAGGCTGACCGTCCGACCGCCGCTCGCCGGCATGGAAAACGCCGGTGCGGCGTCGCCCTGCTGCACGCTCATGTGCCGATCTCCCCCACAATCCGTATGAAAGCCGCGCGCACATCGCGCGCCAAGGTGTCCAGCGTGGCGCGTAAGCCGGGCAAGTCAACAGCTTGTGCACCGGCCGCGTTCGCCGCGCGTAGCAGCGGGCGCACTGAGACCTCGGGCAAGTCCTCTGTCGTCATCCGGCCAACCGTGATACGCAGCATCCCCTGCACAGTTCGCCAGATTCGGTCAGCGCGGATCAGCAATGCCGCGTCCTCCTCCGCCAGCAATCCCGCGTCCGCCAGTCGGCGCAGCGCGATGCGCGTGGTCTGGCTGCACACCTCCGCGTGCTGGCGCGCGTGCACGAGCTGCAGCACTTGGGCGATGAACTCGACGTCTACCATGCCGCCAATCCGCAGCTTCACATCCCACGGCCCGTCCGGCGGCAGATCACGCTCCATGCGTGCCCGCATCGCCGCGGCATCGGCGCGCGCTTTCTGTGGATCATGCGCCGCAGCCAGCGCTTCGGCGATCGCTACCTCGATCCGCGCGCGAAACCGCGGCGCGCCGGCAATCACCCGGGCGCGTGTCAGTGCCATGCGCTCCCAGGTCCATGCGTCCTCGGCGTGATAGCGGCGAAACGAGCTCAGCGATACTGCGACCGGGCCTTTGTTGCCGGACGGCCGCAGGCGCATGTCGACTGCATAGAGTGGACCATCCACGCCTGGTGCCGTGACCGCGGCGATATACGAATGCGCAGCACGCACGAACCATTGGCTTGCCGCCAGGCTTCGCGCTCCGTGGCTTTCGCTGACCTCGGCGGGATGGTCGTAGACCAGCATCAGATCGAGGTCGGAGCCGGCCATCATTTCGCGCCCACCGCACTTGCCCATCGCCACCACGGCCATCGCGCCGCCTCGCACCTTGCCGAAGCGCGATGCAAAGTCGGCGAGCACCGGCACCAACAGCGCCGCCAGCGTCGCCGCCGCCATAGCACTGCGATGTTCGCCCGCTGCATCGGCGTCGATGCGACCTTCCATCGTCGCGACCGAGAGCGAGAAATCCTCCTCGCGCACGGCGCGGCGCGTGATTTCGATCACGTCCTCCAGCAGCCGCGCGTCGCGCAGCCGGTTGCGCAGACGCCGAATGGGGTCGCCCTCCTCTTCGGGCGAAAGCAGTCCTTCGAGCGCCGCGGGATGCCGTGCGAGGTGGTCGCCGAGCGATGGCGCGGCGCCCAGCACCGCCACCACCCGCTGCAGCAGCGCGGGGTTGTGCTGGAACAGGGAGAGGATCTGCACGCCGGTTGGCAGGCGGGCGATGAACGCATCGAAACGCGCGAAGGTCGCGTCAGGGTGGCGCTGCCGGCCCAGCGCCGTCAGCAACGGCAGCAGCATCTGGTCCATGAGCTCTCGCGACCGCAAGGAGCGCAGCGCACGCACATGTCCCGCCTGCCACGCACGCACCGCCGCGACAATTCGGGCCGGTTCGTTGAAACCGAGCGCGCGCAGAGCCAGCACCGTATCTTCCGGCATCGAATCACCGCTGAAATCCAGCGTCGGCAGGCTCTCCGGCACGCCGCCGGGCATTTCCGGGATCTGCTCAAAAACATCGGCATAGTGCGCGCGCACGCGGGCGAAGCGCGCCAGCAGCGCCTCGGCAAAGGCCGCTGCCGACGGATAGCCCATGAATGTGGCGAAGCGCGCGAGCTCGGCAGGGCGTTCCGGCAGCGTATGCACCTGGCGATCCGCGACCATTTGCAACCGATGCTCGACCCGGCGGAGAAACCGGTAGGCCGTGCCCAGCTCCGCCGTGGCACGGCGCGGCATGTGCCCGGCGCGCGCCAGTGCGCGCAAGGCGGCAAGCGTCGCAGGAACACGCAACCCGGGATCGCGTCCACCCCACACGAGCTGCAGCGTCTGTGCCAGGAACTCGATCTCGCGGATGCCGCCTTCGCCGAGCTTCACGTTATGTCCCAGCACCCGCATGGCAGGGTCGCCGGCCGCGGCGAGTGCGCCGCCTTTGTGCTCGTCGATCCGCCGTTTCATCGCGTGGATGTCCGCGACCGCGGCGAAGTCCAGGCCGCGCCGCCAGACGAACGGCCGTATTGCCTCCAGGAACGACGCACCCAATGCGAGATCGCCAGCAACCGGCCGCGCCTTGATCATCGCGGCGCGCTCCCAGTTCTGGCCCATGCTTTCGTAGTACGTGATGGCGCTGGTCACCGGCACTGCCGGCGGTGTTGCCGACGGATCAGGCCGCAGCCGCAGGTCGGTACGGAAAACATAGCCGTCGGCATCGCGCGCCTCCATCAGCGTCACCAAGCTGCGGGCAAAACGCGTGGCAAAGCCGGTCTGGGCATCGCCGGCCGTGTGTTCGGTGTATATCGGGGCCCCCGGGTCAAAGAGCAGCACGAGGTCGACATCCGAGGAATAGTTCAGTTCACGGGCGCCAAGCTTGCCCATGCCAAGCACCGTGAACCCGCCGCCTCGCGCTGGATGGTTCGGATGGGGCAATCGGAGCTCGCCCGCGTCGTGTGCGGCGCGCAGCAGATGCGCGACCGCAAGCGACAGGGTCGCCTCCGCGAGCCCGCTCAGTGCCGCGGTTACATGCTCCAGCCGCCAGAGGCCGCCGATATCGGCGACGGCGGTCGTCAACGCCACGATGCGCTTGGCCCTGCGCAGCGCCGCGGCGATACGGTCACGCCTGGTCTGCGGTGGCGTGGCATGGAGGATGGCCAGCGCCGTGTGGACGACGCGGTCAGGGCCAGAGGCGATCAGCACGCCCACGGCTGCAGACTCGCGAACCGCGAGATCAGCCAGGTAGTCGCTGTTGCCGCCCAGGCTGGCCAGCATCGCCCGGACCTGGGGAGCACGTGCGAGGCGGGTCTCCACGCGGCCGACGCTCGTGAACCGCTCGATCAGACGCTCGGCGGCATCGGGATCCGATGGCGCCGGCCATGTTGCCGGCAGTTGGAACGCCACGTCGTTCATGCACCGACAGGCTGGCGGTGAGGCGCGTCTCGGGTCAAGCGGCGCGGGTCTGCGGCGTCGTCCTGCACCGGCTTGCACACTATGCGCTTGGTCTCGGCGTCGCGCTGGCCGTGCTGCTGG
>JASHVB010000698.1 GCA_030039695.1 Acetobacteraceae bacterium | reverse complement strand
CGACACATCTGGGCAAGGCCTCTTATACAATGTAAACGCCGGCGCGAGCTCTGTAGAATTTATCGGAACGCTGGCTGATGGAGGCTATCGAGGCTAGTGTCCCGATTCGGAAGTCCCTGGCAATCTCGGCAGGTTTCGCAAGAGTTCGAACGCAAAAGCGTTGGATTGAGGCGAGGATGTCGTCGCCACTCTTGGTCCATCGGAGCGGGTTACAAATTTAGACCGAACTTGGCCCTGATCCAACGACAAGTCGTTGATATGGTTACCATCTGGTTCGGGTTTACTGGCTAGGCGGTGATTTTGATGCCAAGCAGTTCGAACGCGCGGCGCTGCGTGGGGGTGGGAGTGGCAAGAACAGCGGCGATACGGTCGCGGCCGAAGCGGACGACATTGCGCGTGAGGGTCGCGAGATCTGCGAGCAAGGTGTGGAAGCTGTGAACGGGGAGCGGTTCACCGTGCTCGTGAGCTGTCTGCTTGGTGGCCGCTTTGCGCCGGGCGGCGTCGGACGGCTGGGCCTTGGCCACGGGTGAGGTTCGCCGGTTCTCACGCCCTGCCAGGTCGTCATCATCGAACAGCATGGCGGTCAGGCGTTGGCGCATGTGCCATTCCAGATAGTACGCCAACATGCAAAGCAGCACGTGCCCGCGCACGCGCGGTGCGGTCCAGTGGAACACGGGACGGATTTCCAGGTCGACGGTTTTCATCGACCGGAACGCATGTTCCACACAGGACAAACTTTTGTATGCCCGCACTGTATGCGCCGGATCGGACAGCGCCGCGGGCAAGCTGGTGCGCAGCACATAGATGCCATCCAGCGCGGCTTCGGCATCAATTCCCGGGTCTTTCCGCTGATAGCTGAACGACGTATCGGTGATCGTGACCTCGAAATGCTTGGCCATTTTGCGCTTGCCGATCACCGCTCCAACCGCCCGGCCGATCGCCGCCGCGCCACGCAGCGGTCGCTTGGCCCGCTCCACACGCGTCTGGATGCCAATCAGTTTTTGCTCGGTCGCCGCCAGCAACTCCTGGCGTTTGCGCGCACGCTCTTTCGCCAGTAGCGGATTGCGGCAAACCACCAGCCGCTCGCCCGGATACTCGGGGCTTGTGATCTCGGCGAGGTCGCGCTCGTCGAACAAAGACAGCTGCAATGGACCACCTTCGGCCGCCAGCGACTTGATCGCCGGCGCACGCAGTGCCGTGATCCAGTCCAGCCCGGCCGGGCGCAATGCCTCCGCGATACGCGCGTTGGTGATCATGCCGCGATCGCCCACCATCACCATCCGCTGCAATTGGAACCGCTGTTTGAGCTTCTCGATCTGGGATTGCAGCGTTGCCGGATCGGCGGTGTTGCCTTCAAACACCTCAACCGCCACGGGACAGCCCTCGGACGAGCACAACAACCCGACGACCAGTTGCGGACGATCCCTGCGGTGATCGCGGCTGTAGCCGTGGTGCGCCAGTTCGCAGCAGCGTCCCTCCAGATAGACCGATGTTACGTCATACAGCAGCAGCGTCCCGTCCTTCAGATGCCGGCGGGCCAGGGTGGTTTCGATGAACCGCTGTTCGCGCTCCAGCCAGTCAAGCGTGGTGTAGAGATCCTTGACCACCACGTGACCCAATCCCAGCATCTCATTCAACGAATGGCAGGCCGTGCCGTGGTCCAGCATGCGCGCTGTCGCCAGCTTGGCGCCGGGATCGAGCACGCGGTTGATGATCATGGCCAACGTCAGGTCCCGCCGCCGTTGCGGTGCACGGCGTGGCAGCAAGGCTTCGAGATCGATCTGTCGCGCGATGCCCAACGCGGCCAGTACATGACCATGCGGCAGGGACCGGGTGATCTCGATCGCCTCGCTCGCGGGCAACAGGGTTTCGCCGCGCAGCACGGCACGCAATTGTTCAACGCGCGCCAAGGGCCAGTCGGACAGATTGGCCAGCGTGCGCTTCCGGGTCCTGCCGTCCTCGCTGTAGCTCTCGCGCAGCAGGACGGCCGGCGGCGAACCGCGATTGGGCACGATATCGACATGCATGGACGCATCGAATCGAACCGAGTCGCGTCGTGTCAACGACAAAATGCCAGGTTACATGGACGATAAAGTCATCACATATATGTTATGTCAGCCACTTGCGCTCAATTTGGGGCCAAGTTCGGGCTAGATGCTTGAGCTTGATGCGCAGTGTGCGCACTTCCGGGGCGCGGTCGAGGCCGATAAGCTTGCCCCATTCACCGGGCGCGTAATAACGCAACGCTTTCACAGAGCGGAGCCGCGCAAGCGCCATGAACGCCAGCAGCAGCAAGATTGTCGTCAGTCCGTAAAAGCCCTTCGGCAGCCTCAAATATTCGCCGCTACGGCGCAGCAGGCCGCTAACCAACAGTGCCGGCAGCGCCAACAGCACGCCGCCTCTGGCAAGGTCCAGCGCCGCTTCGAACCGCGGCCCGGCTTCATTTAGCTCTCCGACGCTCGCCGCCAGGTGTTCCAGTGTTGCCGTCGCCCCGCGTCCCATCGGCGCGGCGCAGTCCACTTCGACGCGCTCGCTCTTGCTGCGCGCCGTCCCAGGCGTGCCACCATCCGCCGCGCTT
>JASHVB010000697.1 GCA_030039695.1 Acetobacteraceae bacterium | reverse complement strand
CACCAGCTTTGTAACGGCGAGGACGTGAGGAATCGTCCGCCGCCGCTGGTGAATCTGATGTCGCAGAAGATGGGCATTCACGAGTGGTCTTACGACAACGCGCCCTCGCTGGACCTGCGCTTCAAGGTACCGCATCGCGAGAAGATCCTGGCGCTGCAGGACATCAAGGCGGAAGTCGAGCTCGGCTTCGACGAGACTCTGGCGTACGACGAGGCGCAGCGTTGCCTCAACTGCGACGTGCAGACGGTGTTCGCCGACAATCTGTGCATCGAGTGTGATGCCTGCGTGGACATCTGCCCCGTCGATTGCATTACCTTCACGCATAATGCGGAAGAGTCGGCCCTGCGCAATCGCCTGAACGCGCCCGCGCATAATATGACACAGGCGCTGTACGTGTCCGGCGACCTGAAGACCGGGCGGGTGATGGTCAAGGACGAAGATGTGTGCCTGCATTGCGGCCTATGCGCGGAGCGGTGCCCCACCGGCGCATGGGACATGCAGCGCTTCCTGATCGACGTGGCACAGGCGGAGAACGCATGCTGCAAACACTAGACCGTGTGGATGCTCTCCAGCGGGTCAACGATTTCGTCGTCAAATTTGCCAATGTCAACGGATCAGGTTCGGCCAGTGCCAACACACTGTTCGCCAAATCGATCCTGCGCATGGGCATCCCGGTCACGCCGCGCAACATTTTCCCATCCAACATCCAGGGTTTGCCGACCTGGTACGAGGTGAGGATTTCCGAAGCCGGGCACCTCGGTGCGCGCGGCGGTGGCGTGGACCTTATGGTCGCGATGAATCCGCAGACCTGGGACAAGGACATCGCCGAAATCGTGCCCGGCGGATACTTGTTCTACGACAACACCAAGCCGATGCCGCCGTCGAAGTTCCGCGACGACATCAACATCCTTGGCGTGCCGCTGACCGACATGACCAACCGCGCCTATAGCGACGCGCGGCAGCGGCAATTGTTCAAGAATATCGTGTATCTGGGCGCGTTGTCGGCACTTCTGGAGATGGACACCACGGAAATCGTGAAACTCCTGGGCGAGCAATTCCGTGGCCGTGACAAGCTAATCGCCGCCAACGTGCAGGCGCTGCACATGGGCCGTGACTGGGCACTGGCCAACATGCAATGCCCAATCGGCCTGACGCTACGCCACGCCAATACCGTGGGTGATCGCATCTTCATCGACGGCAACAGCGCCGCGGCGCTCGGCGCGGTATATGGCGGCGCCACATTCTGCGCGTGGTATCCGATCACGCCGTCGTCGTCGCTGGCAGAGGCGTTCACCCGCTGGTGCGGCCGCTATCGCGTCGATCGTGAGACCAAGAGGAACAAGTTCGCGATCGTGCAGGCCGAGGACGAGCTCGCGTCGATCGGCATGGTGATCGGCGCCGCCTGGAACGGCTCGCGCGCTTTCACCTGTACGTCCGGCCCCGGCATCTCGCTGATGCAGGAATTCATCGGTCTGGCGTATTTCGCCGAAATTCCCGCGGTGGTGTTCGACGTGCAGCGCTCGGGGCCATCCACCGGCATGCCGACGCGCACGCAGCAGACCGACATCATTTCCTGCGCCTATGCCTCGCACGGCGATACCAAGCACGTTCTGCTGTTCCCGGAAGACCCCTACGAGTGCTTCGAATTCGGGGCGCTGGCGTTCGACCTGGCGGACCGGCTGCAAACGCCTGTGTTCGTGATGCTTGATCTGGAAATCGGCATGAACGAACGGCTGGTCAAGCCGTTGACCTGGGACGACAGCCGCACGATGGACCGCGGCAAGGTCATGAGCTACGCCGATCTGGAGGCAGGCAAGAAATTCGGCCGCTATCTCGACGTGGATGGCGACGGCATTCCCTATCGCACCTATCCCGGTACGCACCCGAGCAAAGGCGCGTTCTTCACCCGCGGCACGTCGAAGGACAGCATGGCGCGATATTCGGAAGAAGGCCCGGACTACCAGGAGAACATGGAACGGCTGCTGAAGAAGCACCACACGGCCCGCAGCATGGTGCCGGCACCCGTTATGCGGCCGGCAGAAAAGCCGACGAGGCTCGGCGCGATCTATTTCGGCTCCACCAGCCCTGCGATGCTGGAGGCTGACGAGAGACTCGCCAAGGACGGTATCGTGCTCGACCTGATGCGCGTGCGTGGCTTCCCGTTCGCCGACGAAGTGAAGGCTTTCATTGACGCGCACGACCAAGTGTACGTCGTGGAGCAAAACCGCGACGGCCAGTTGCGCATGCTGCTGGTCAACGAACTGGAGATCAATCCGGCGAAGCTCGCAAAGGTGCTGCATTACGACGGCACGCCAATCACCGCGCGTTTCATCGTCGATGCCATCACCACCAGGATCGATCAGGACAAGGTGACGTCATGACGTTCATCCCGAAGCCGAAGCTGCATCATCCGGACCTGGCGAAGAATTCGCTGGGCTTCACGCGGCGCGATTACGAAGGCGCGGTATCGACGCTGTGTGCCGGGTGCGGGCATGACTCGATCAGCGCGGCGATCGTGCGCGCGTGCTTCGAGCTGGAGCTGCCGCCGCACCGCATCGCCAAGCTGTCCGGCATCGGGTGCTCTTCCAAGACCCCCACGTATTTCCTTGGTGCTTCGCACGGGTTCAACTCCGTGCACGGGCGAATGCCCTCGGTACTGACCGGCGCCAACCTGGCGAACCGCGACCTGATCTATCTTGGCGTCTCCGGTGACGGCGACAGCGCGTCGATCGGCATCGGCCAGTTCGCGCATGCGATGCGGCGCGGCGTCAACATGGTATACATTGTCGAGAACAACGGCGTGTACGGCCTCACAAAGGGCCAGTTCTCCGCCACCTCCGACCGCGGCGCGAAGTCGAAGCGCGGCGTGGTTAATAGCGACGAGGCGATCGATCTGGTCGGAATGGCGCTGCAGCTTGGCGCGACGTTCGTCGCGCGCAGTTTCTCTGGTGACAAGGCGCAATTGGTTCCGCTGATCGAGGCGGCGATCAGGCATGAGGGGGCCGCCTTTATCGATTGCATATCGCCGTGCGTGGCGTTCAACAACCACGAGGGTTCGACCAAGAGTTTCGACTTCGTGCGTGAGCACAATGAGGCGGTGAATGCGCTCGACATGATGCCGGGCCGCGCCCCGATCACCGTGGACTACGCGCCCGGCACGGTAGAGACGGTGACACAGCACGATGGCTCGGTGCTGCAGCTGCGCAAGTTGCACACCGACTATGACGTGCATGATCGGATCGCGGCGCTGACATATATGCAGGAACGGCACGCGGCGGGGGAGATCGTGACCGGGCTGCTTTATGTTGATCCGGATCCGCACGACATGCACAAACACATGAACACGGTGATGACGCCGCTGAACGAGCTTGACGAAGCGGCTCTGATCCCCGGCGCAGCGATGCTGGAAAAGCTGAACGCAAGTCTGCGATAGGCGGCAGCCGAACGAGACCCTCCCGCGCTGGATGCGGGAGCCATCGAGCTTCGGAACAGGACGGTGCGGAGCCGTCAGCGGCGGTCCGCTCACCCTGAGTGTGCCGTGTCCCGACCTCTCCACGCCGCGGGAGAGGTGTTATGGGGCTCGCAATGGACCGGATGGGAGGTCGCGTCATGGTGCGTGTCGTCGGCATCGACCACCTGGTGATCCGCGTCGGCGACTACGAAAAATCCAAGGCGTTCTACAGCAAGCTGTTTACGTTCCTTGGGTTCGAGATGTCCGATGAATACGAGGACGCGATCGGCTGGACCAACGGCAAGACGCGGTTTTGGATCGGCGCGGCGGATGCGGAGGGGAAGAAGCGCCCGTACCGGATCGGGGACGTGGGGTTTCACCACTATGCGTTTCAGTTGCGTAGTCGAAAGGACGTCGATGCGCTGCAGGATTTCCTGCGCGATGAGCTGAAGGCTACGATCGTCGATCCGGCCGGCGTGTATTACGACGACTATTACGCGGTGTTCTTTCTCGACCCGGACGGTTTGAAATTGGAGGGGATGAAGTACGGGGAGAAGTCGAGGCAGAAGAAGTAGCACGCCTCGCCCGCGCACCAGAAAGAGTCGCGACAGATGGCATCGCGGTTGCGGGGCCACGGCGCCTGGCCCCCGAACCTGGGCACGCTGTCCGCCACGACCTCTACGCCGCCGCGGGCGAGGTGTTCCGTGCTCTACGCCGCCGTCCGCTCCGTCTCTTCCGCCGGGAAGTTGCACTCCACCGCGATGCCGTCCGGGTCGTAGTAGAACAACTGCGTCATGTTCAGCCGCGGCAGGACACGCTCGTCGTACTTGATCCGCCGGCGCTGCAAATTCGCCTTCATGCCCTTCAGGTCGACGCAGGAGAACGCGATGTGGTCCAGCCGGCCGGTCTTCACCGGATAGGACGGGCCGTCCGCAATTACCGCTTCGCCTTCCTGATAGCCCAGCAAATGCACGGTCGGGACGCCGCCGCAGTACAGCCAATAACCGGGGAAGCTCAGCGGCGGGCGGTCGCCGACAGTCAGGCCGACGACGTTGACGTAGAAGTTCTTCGTCGCCTCCATATCGCGCGCCTTGATCGTGTAGTGGTTCAGCGATTGTGCAGGCATTGCTCTTCCTCCGTTCAGAACTGGTTTTCCGGCTCCATACCGAGAAGGATCTGGCCGACCGTCTCGTAGTGCAACTGCCGTCCCTGCGACTGCTGCGCGACGGTGTGGATGTCGCGGAGGCGGCGCTCGAACGGGTGGTCCTCGAAGATCGCGATCGATCCGGCAGCATGATACAGCGTGCCGACCACGTCACGCGACGACTGGATCGCCCAGGTGGACGCCAGGCGAATCATCGCGCGGTCCTCCGCGGTCTGCGCGCCGGTTTCCTCGACGTGCTGCCAGGCGGTGTCCCACGTGGTGTGCAGAAAGGCACGGGCGGAGCGCAGCTTCGCCTCGCACTGCGCCATCTGCGACTGCACCACGTTGTTCTCGCGCAGCGGCTTGGACGCACCGCGCGAGACCTTGTTGGCGGGCAAGTCGAGGAACGCATTGATGGTGGCGCGCGCGATGCCCATCGCGACGCCGCCGAAGCCGCAGGAATAGAGTTGGTTGCTGGTGAACCGATAGAGTGGGCCGTCTTCGCGCCGCTCCGCGGCGGTGTCGCGGGCCATGGTGTGGTCCTGCGGCACAAACAGATTGTCGACGACATACTCGTCGCTGCCGGTGCCGCGCAGGCCGACGACGTGCCAGATGTCATGCATCTGCACGCTCGACTTGGGGAACAGCATCGTGCGCACCTTGCCGCCGGTGCCGGCGATCTTCATGTGCGCGCCGAGCCATGTCGCGTGATGGCTGCCGCTGGCGAAGCGCCACTTGCCGCTGATGCGGTAGCCGCCATCGACCGGCTGCGCCTCGAATGGTGCGCCCGGTGGACCCCAGGCGAGGATGCCGGTGGGCGGCCCGAAAATGTCGCGTGCGACGGCCGGTGCGAGATAGGCCGCCGACATGGAGCACCCGTTATTCTGGCAGACGCACCACGCGGCAGAGGCGTCGCCCATGGCGATCGCCTCCGTCACCCGGGCGAACGAGGTCGGGCGCAGTTCGGCACCGCCGATCGAGCGCGGCTGCAGCATGCGGAAGAAGCGCCCGTCGCGCAGGGTCTGCAGCAGTTCCGGCGGCAGTTCGCGGCGGCGCTCGATGTCGTCGGACAGTGCGGCAATGACCGGCGTCAGTGCGCGGGCACGGGCGATGAAGTCGGCATCTTCACTGACGGTGGCATCCATTACCTGCGCACTCCCACTGCGGCGCCGACCGGCGTGGGTCGCGCAGCCGTCCTGTAATCCTCGTCCAGTGCCGCGAGCGGGCGCTCGCGCGTCTCGAAGCCGAACACCCGAGAGCCCGGCCCGCACAGCACGAGCCACGCTGCGAGGAACAGGAAGGAGGTCGGAATCGCCGCGACCGTCACATCGGGCTCCATCACATTGGAGGAATTGACGCTCAGCGCCAAGCCCGGCAGCGCTATGAGCGCCGCGATGCGGCCGAAATCCGCAGGCCGATCCCATGTCATTGGCACGCCGGTTCGTCGGCCAGACCGCGGCGATCTCCGGGCCAGTGGCCGCGATGCCGCCGCCGTAGCAGCGATCGCCGAGCGCGAGGAGCAGCCCAACGAGGCCTGGCTGGTGGCGGCGCCGTCCCGCGCCACACGGCACCTCGCCCGCGAAAGGGGCGAGGTGTCGTGCCGAGCTACTCGATCGGCACGAAGATCGAATGCCGCATCTTGCCGCCGATCGATTTCGACAGGTGTCCCTTGCCGCGCACGTCCTCGACCAGGATCACTTCGCCGGCGCCGATCTGCCGTGCCTCGCCATCGCTCGCGGTTATCTGCACGCCGCCGTCGAGGTTGATGATGTATTGCCGTCGCGGCGCCGGGTGCCAGCTCAGATCATAATCGGCGCCGGTCTCGCGGAAGATGATCCCCGTGGCCGGCAGTCGCTTGGACAGCTTGCTGCCGTTACGCTCCTCCACCCATTCCACTTCGATATCGCGCCAGTGTGTCTCGCCGTTGTCATCGACATAGATGTTATGAATACGCATCATGCTCTCCCTTCATGACTCGATCGGCACAAAGATCGAGTGCCGCATCTGGTTGTTCACCGACTTGGACAGGTGACCCTTGCCGCTGGTGTCTTCCACCAGGATCACTTCGCCGGCGCCGATCTGCCGTGCCTCGCCATCGCTCGCGGTTATC
>JASHVB010000696.1 GCA_030039695.1 Acetobacteraceae bacterium | reverse complement strand
TGCTGCGCGGAACGGCGCGCATCTTTCCGCCCGAGGACGGCACTTGGCAACAGGGGAGGGTGTGGTGGTGGACAAGGGCGCGATCGATCAGGTGCTGCAGAAGGCGGTGAGTACCGGCGAGGTGCCGGGTGTGGTCGCCGTGGCCGCGGACGACGGCGGCGTGATCTATCAGGGCGCGTTCGGGCGCCGCAGGCTCGGCAGCGACGCGCCGATGACAGTGGATACGGTGTTTCGCATTGCGTCGATGACTAAGACGATCACCGGCATGGCGGCGATGCAGATGGTGGAGCAAGGCAAGCTATCGCTCGACCAGCCGGCAGGCGAAGTGATGCCGGAACTGGCGAATCCTCAGGTGCTGGAAGGTTTCTCCAGTGTCGGAAAGCCGAGCCTGCGCCCCGCGCACGGTAACATCACGCTGCGAAATCTGCTGACTCACACATCGGGCTTTGTCTACGAGACGTGGAACAGCAACATGGCGCGGTACGCGCGGGAGACCGGCCTGCCAGCACCCCGTACCGGCAAGCTGGCCGCACTGAATGCGCCCTTGGGCTTCGATCCGGGCGAACGCTGGGAATACGGGATCGGCATCGACTGGGCTGGCCGCCTGGTGGAGGCGGTGAACGGCGGGCTGAACCTACAGCAATACATGCAGCGGCATATCTTCGCGCCGCTCGGCATGCGGGACACCAACTTCGATCCTCTGCCCGATTGGGAATCGCGCACGGTAACGGTGCATGCGCGGCAGGCAGATGGCTCGCTGGTGCCGACCGAGGCCGCACCACCTCCAGCCAACCGCGAGTTTTATCCGGGTGGCGGCGGACTGCTCTCCACTGCGCCAGACTATATCACGTTCCTGCGCACTCTGCTGACGGGCAGCAGCGGTGTGTTGAAGCCAAAGACGGTGGAGTTGATGGCGCAGAACCACATGGGTACGCTCAATGTGCGGAAGCTGATAACTTCCGATCCGGCATTGTCCAATGACGCGGAGTTCTTCCCTGGCATGGATAAGAAGTGGGGACTGACGTTCATGATCAACACGGAGGACACGCCGAGCGGACGCGGCGCCGGCAGCCTCGCGTGGGCCGGCGTCAACAATACCTATTTCTGGCTGGACCGAAGCAAGCGAGTGGCAGGCGTGCTGATGACGCAGATTCTGCCATTCGCCGACCCGGCAGTTCTGGGATTGCTGGACCGGTTCGAAGCGGCGGTTTACGCCTCGCGCTGACCTCCGCCCCACTCTTGTATGGGGTTCCCGATGTCAAGCGAACATTTTCGGTGCGCGCTGACGTTATCTTTCCAGGCAGGTCGTAGGCGGCAGCGCAGCGCCAGGTGAGCGAGAGAAAGGGAGAGCTATTCACGGCATCAATGCCCACTTTGCACCGGGGCGGCGCAGTCAAGCCCCGAAGCCCGAAGGGTGCGCCGAAGGCGCAGGGCTTGAGGGCGCCGACCGGATGCAAAACCATCGCTGATGCCGTCAATCGCGAGGCGACGTGCGGGAGCTCCTGGGCGTGCCAGACCCGGAGCCATCGCTCCAACCAGCCATTTATCCAGGCTCAGTTCGATCACGGCGCAAAGGCTGCAATCCTGATCGAAGGCGACGAGAGAACGGCTGAGGTCATCTTTCGGCTGAGGCATGGGGCACTCCTGTCTTTGCTTGGCAGCAATAGGTGTGCCACGTCCTCTCGTCGCCGCCGACGCTCGCCGGGGCCCCGGTGTTTTTGCCAACCTCGCCAGTTTGCCTCGTCGGCTGCGCTGATCTGCGGGCCGCACGGACACTTTCTGTCGTTGGTTTCCAACGGCGATGCGTTGCTATCCTTCCGCACCGCCGCCCCATAGCATCTGAAGCCAGGGGCTTCCGCGCGATTGTGCGGTGAGGCCCCTCGCCTGCCCCGTTCCTCGACGCGGGTGGCCACCCGCCCCCCCTCCGTCAACGGGAGGAGGAGAGTGTGCGTGGCAGTCAGCCCTGCCGCGCAGCCGAAGTGCGTGCCGCCGCCATGGCTGCCTGCACTTTGTCGGGACACGTGAACGCGACGTATTCGGCCGCGTATTCCGGCGGCAGGATCTCCACCATCGTTTCGTTCTCGATCCACACCTCGATCACGTGGAACGGGCCGCGATTACAATCGAAGCAGTGCCAGCCGGCGCGCTGCGCGATATCATGCACCTTCGCCGCATTTGTCACAACGCTGAGCGCGAAATGCGTGGAGCCGTAGCCGCGATGATCCTTGCGCACAAAGCTTCCGCCGGTAGGGCCGGCAGGCTGCAGTTGGGTGCCTGCGGGATAGACCTCGACGCCGGAGCCATGGTCGTCGAGCTGCAGCGCGAAGAAGCTGCCGGGGTTGGGTGGGAACGGCACGCAGGTGCCGCCCATGAGTTCGGCCAGCACGCCCGCCGCGTTCTTCGGGTCGCGCGCGGCGATCGACAGGTGATGGATCATGGCGTCCTCACGTATTGGCTGCGGCACCGATAGCACGCCGCATGCCGCTTGCCACGCACGGGATGCCCGGATACGCCATCCCCAGGTTTCTCAGAGGAGGCAGGACATGAGCGACAACAGCAAACCACGGCTGGTCGGCATCAACCATGTGGCGCTCGAGGTTGGCGATATCGAGGCGGCGCTGGAATGGTACGGCCGGCTTTTCAGCTTCACCCTGCGCGGCAAAGGCGAACGCAACGCCTTCATCGACATGGGCGATCAGTTCATCAACCTGACGCTCGCGCCGACGCCGGCGCGGACCCAGACCGAGCGCCGGCATATCGGCCTGGTAGTGGACAACCGCTCACGCATCCTGGAACTCGCGACGGCCGCCGGCGCGCAGATGGTGGAAGGGCCGTTCCTCGACTTTCTCGATCCGTGGGGCAACCGGCTGGAGATTATTGAATACGCCAACATCCAGTTCACCAAAGCGCCGAATGTGCTGCGCGGCATGGGGCTGGCGTTAGGCAAGAACGAAAAAGCCAGACAAGAACTGGCGGAAAAGGGCATGGCCGAAGAGGCGCGCGGATGAAGTTCAGTCTGATCGTGCGCGGCCAGCACCCGCCTGGCGACACCGAAGGGCATTTGCAAGACGACCTCGAGCTGGTGCGTTGCGCCGAAAGCCTTGGCTTTGACGGCATCGTGAAAGGCTCACATTTCAGCGCGCACCCGTTCGAGACCGTGCAGCAGATTCCTTTCCTCGCCTACTGCACGGCGATCGCGCCACGGCTACGCATCATCCTCGGTCTGGTCCTGGTGCCGCTGCACAAGCCGCTGGAGCTGGCAGAACAATTAGCGACGCTCGATCTGCTGTGCAGGGGCAAGCTCGTGTTCGGCGCCGGCATCGGCTATCGCGACGTCGAGTTCAAGGCATTCGGCGTGCCGCGTGGGGGATTGGGCGTTCGGTTCGAGGAGACGCTGACCGCAATCCGCCGCTTGTGGACCGAGGAGTTCGTTAGCATGCGGGGTGCGGGCTGGGAACTCGACAATGCATCATGCCCGGTGAAACCGCTGCAAAAGCCGACACCGCCGATCTGGATCGGCGCCAACGCCGATGTGGCGATACGGCGCGCGGCGCGGCTGGGCGATTGCTGGTACATCAACCCCCACAACACGCTGGCGACGATCGAGCGGCAGATGGATGTGTACAAACGCACGCTCGAGGAATACGGCCGGGCATTCCCGGCCGAAGTGCCGATGCGGCGGGAGGTGTTTGTGGCGCCAACGCGGCACGAGGCGATCCGCCGCGCGCAGCCGTACCTGGAGGAGAAGTACAAGGCGTATCGCGCCTGGGGGCAGGACAAGGTGATGCCGAAGGGCGACAATTTCGACCACGAGTTCCGCGAACTGCTGGAGGACCGGTTCCTGCTCGGGTCGCCAGCAGAGGTCGCGGAGCAGTTGATGCGTTTGAACAAGCGGCTAGGGGTGAACCATTTGGTGGCCTCGGTGCACTGGCCGGGGATGCCAAATGCATTGGCGATGGAGCAATTGCATTTGCTGGCGGAAGAGGTGAGGCCGCTGGTAGGGATGACGCACAGCGGTTAGCCAGACTTTCACGCGCCAGGCCGACATAGCGCAGGTACACGGCCTTGCTGGTACCGCCGCGCCATGATGGTGCAGGGCAACGTGGTCGGGTCGGGCATGGCGTTGGGTTCCCGTACGTTAGGGCGCAAGCAGGGTGGCGGCCCCGCGCACGGGTTCAAGGCCACTGCACCGCGGTAGAATCTGCCAAGACAAGGTCAACCAAAGGTAGTTCTCACACTTTAGGCGAAACTGCCCGCATAGCGTGTATCAACAACGACGCGATTTCGCTCGGACTGCCCGGTCAGCTCGTGCGCGACATCGGGCACTATTTGCGTGGCGTGCAGCAGAGTGCCCATGGCCTGCGACGGGACGTCCGGCCAGCGCAGCAAGGTCCACACGAGATCCGCGTCGAGATGTACGTCCTCAGCACCCGTCCCTCATAGAGCATGCGGGGACGATAGAGTTGAGCGAAATCTCCCGGTCAAACCAGCGCACAAAGAAGGTGCCAACAGAGGTCCTCGAACGGCTCAACTCGGGCAATCCGCCCATACGGGGCGCTGCTTCCTTCCACTCTCCCCCGATCAGCGATACCCTGCGCCCACAAGTCGCAGGTGCCCCCATGAACGATTTCGCCATTCCGACCGATATGCTGATTGAGGCCGATCACCGCCACCTGATCCACCCCCTCCACTTCGCCGCCGACTATGGGTCCACGCGCATATTTGCCGAAGGCCACGGCGCCATGCTCCGCGCGTCCGATGGCCGCGAATACATCGACGGCCTGTCCTGCCTGTGGAACGTCAACATCGGCCATGGCCGCAAGGAACTGGCCGATGCGGCGCAAGCGCAAATGGCGAAGCTCGCCTACGCTTCGGCCTATTCGGGGTTCTCCAATGAGCCAGCGATCCGCCTAGCGGAACGCATCGTCGGCCTCGCCTACGACAACATGGAGGCTGCTTACTTCACCACCGGTGGCGCCGAATCTAATGAAAGCGCGTTCAAGTTTGCGCGCTACTACTGGAAGCGCATGGGCAAGCCAAACAAGGTGAAGATCATCTCGCGTCAGTTTGGCTATCACGGCGTGACTTTGGCGGCGATGAGCGCCACAGCGCTCGCAGGCTATCACAAGATGTTCGGCCCCCTGGTGCCTGAATTCCTGCAGGTCGCGGCGCCCTATCCCTATCGCTGGCCCGGCAATGGCGACGCCGGCATCGGCGCGGCGGACGCAGTTGAGGAGGCGATCCTCGCCGGTGGCGCCGACACCGTTGCCGCGGTGATCTGCGAACCGGTAATGGGCGCCGGCGGCGTGATCGTTCCACCGCCAACTTATTTCCCGCGCCTGCGCGAAATCTGCAATCGCCACGACGTGTTGCTGATCGCCGACGAGGTGATCACCGGCTTCGGCCGCACTGGCCGCTGGTTCGCCCTCGACCACTGGGGCGTGCAGCCGGACATCATGTCCTTCGCCAAGGGCGTCACCTCGGGTTACCTGCCGCTCGGCGGCGTCATCGTGTCGAAGCGCCTGCACCAGGTGATCGAGGACGCACCGCCCGACGAACGTCTCATGCACGCAGCGACCTACTCGGGCCATCCAAGCTGCTGCGCCGTCGGCCTCGCCAACATCGACATCATCGAGAAGGAGGGCCTGGTCGAGCGCGCCGCCGTACAAGGCAAACGGTTCCTGCAGGGGCTTGAGACGCTGCGTAGCCTGCCCTGTGTCGGCGATGTGCGCGGCCTCGGCATGATGGCGGCGATCGAGCTGGTCGCGGACAAAGGCACGGGCCAGCCGGCGATCGGTCCCGGCGGCCGCGTCGTCGCCGAAGCGGCCAGGCACGGCCTGATCATCCGCCAGCGCGGCGGCGGCACCGCACCGGTCAGCGGCGACTCGCTCTGCTTCGCGCCACCACTGATGACACCGGAAGCGACCTTGGATCGCATCGTGCAGATCGTCGGCGAATCGATCGCTGCCGTCAGCTGACCTGGCAGAAGGCGGCTCACACGCTCGTGCGCCGGCTCACTGCTTCAATACGGAGAACGCACGCGACATCTCAAACCGGTCACTGAAGTGAGGCCCCGTTGTGGCACGCAGCATCGCACGCGATACGTCGATCCGCACTTATCGAGCTAAACGCGACTTCTCGGTCACGCAGGAACCGGCGCCGAACGAAACACGCAAGTCAGGCGGCGCACCGATCTTCGTGGTGCAGAAACACCAGGCGCACCGCGCCGGTCTGCATTACGATTTCCGCCTGGAGCATGACGGAGTGCTGTGGAGCTGGGCGGTACGCAAAGGCCCGTCGCTCGATCCGAAGGACAGGAACGTCGCGGTTCATGTGGAAGACCACCCGCTCGACTATGCCAGCTTCGCCGGCGACATTCCTGACGGACAGTACGGCGCGGGCAAAGTCGAAATTTGGGACCGCGGTACCTGGAAACCGTTGAACAATCCGGACGAAGGCATACGCAAGGGCGAGCTGACCTTCGCTCTGCATGGCCAGCGGCTCAACGGGCGCTTCCATCTGGTGCGCCTGCGCCCGAAGCCGGGCCAACGCAGCCGACAGGACATTTGGCTGTTGTTCAAGGGCCACGACGAGGCAGCCCACGCGGGCGCCGACACAGCCACGATCGAGCGTGAAACGGACCCGCCCAAACCGCAGCGCAAGAAAGCTGCATCGAAGGGCCCACCGAGGCCCGGCGCCAAACGTGGTAAGCTGCCAGCGCGTCAGTCGCCGCAGCTTTGCGCCATTGCCGACGACCCTCCAGTCGGCGACAACTGGATCAACGAAATCAAGTTCGACGGCTACCGGCTGCTCGCCTGGCTCGACCGGGGCAAGGTTCGCCTGATCACGCGCAACGGCAACGATTGGACCGCGCGTTTGCCCGCTGTGGCGCGCGCAGTCGCGAGGCTGCACGCCGACACAGCGCTGGTCGACGGTGAACTGGTTGCGCTAGACGCTGACGGCATTTCCAGTTTCCCCGAGTTGCAGAATGCGTTGTCCGCCGGCAAAGACACTACGCTCTTCTTCTATTTGTTCGACCTGCTGCATCTGAACGGCTGGGACCTGCGTCAGTGCCGTCTTGCCGACCGCAAGGCGGTTCTGCGCGAACTAAATGACTGGCACGGCATGTTGCGCTATAGCGATCATCATATCGGCAACGCAGCCGCCATGCGCCGCGAGGCGTGCCGCATGAAGCTGGAAGGTATCATCTGCAAGCAGGCCGACGCGCCTTACCAGGCCGGGCGCGGTCGTGACTGGCTGAAAGTAAAATGCGCGGGCCGCGAGGAATTCATTATCCTTGGCTGGACGCCGCCCCGCGGCAGCCGCATGAGCCTCGGTTCGTTGCATCTTGGATACTACGATCACGACCACCATTTGCATTACGCGGGCGGCGTGGGAACAGGGTTTTCCGATGATGAACTGGGAACTCTGCGGCAAAAGCTGGACGACCTGGCATCCAATCCGCCGCTGGATCTGCTCGTCGCTGGCGATCCGCTGGACAAGTCAATTCAGTGGGTGGCGCCAAAGCTCGTTGCCGAAACCCGGTACATTTCCTGGTCCGGTGCGGGCCGCGTGCGTCAGGCAGTGTATCTCGGCCTGCGCGAAGACAAGTCCGCAAACGAGGTGGTGCGCGACATCGCCGACCCGAAGGCCAAGCGTCACACCATTCATCCTAATCCACTCCGTGGTGACGCGCCGTCCGGACCGAAACTTGCCATGCCGCCGATGCGCCGTGCCGCGGCAGCCCGCATTGTGACCGCACGTGCGCCGAAGGCGCACACAGTCGAAATAGCCGGTGTGACGCTGACGCATCCCGACCGCGAATTGTGGCCAGGCATCACCAAACGCGAGCTCGCGGAATACTGGGTGACGATGGCCGACCACGCTCTCCCGAGCCTTGCCAAGCGCCCACTGGCGATCGTGCGCTGCCCCGATGGCATCAACCGGGAGCACTTTTTTCAGAAGAACGGCCACGGCACGCTGCCCCACGGCATCCGTGAAGGCCGCATCGAAACCTCGCCCTATCTCGCGATCGACGACTTACACGGACTGGTTGGAATGGCGCAGATTTCCGCCATCGAGCTGCATGCCTGGGGCGCGGCCGAAGCGGATCCGTACCACGCCGACACCCTTGTGTTCGACCTCGATCCGGGCGAAGGCGTGCCGTTTGCTGACGTGACGAAAGCGGCACACGACGTACGCGACCGACTGCGGCAATTGAACATCACATCGTTTTGCCGCACCACCGGCGGCAAGGGGCTGCACGTCGTCGCGCCAATCACGCCAAAGGCCGATTGGAACGCCGTCAAGCCGTTTTGTCGCGCCTTCGCGGAGCTGATGAGCGAAGAAAGCCCTGAGCGGTTTCTCTCGACGGTTAAGAAAGCGGACCGGCGCGGCCGCATACTGTTGGACTGGTTGCGCAACGCGCTTGGCGCAACGGCGGTTGCTTCGTTCTGTCCGCGGGCCCGGCCGGGCGCGACGGTCGCGACGCCGCTCTCGTGGGACGAAGTAACAGACAAGCTCGACCCCGCCACATTCACACTGTGCAGCGTACCGGAACGGCTGGAGAAGCTCTCATCCGACCCGTGGGCCGGGTTTCACAAGCTCCGTCAGCAATTGCCGGATCTGGGGACCCAGAACACTCGGCGCAGCACCCCCACCGGGCACCGCTCAGGCAAGGCCACGATCATCGCGGCGCCCCAACCGAAACGGCGCGCGTAACTGTGACCTTGACTTATCGCAGGCTGGACCAATGTGCAGAGTGCGGCGGACGGCCGGTGCCGCTCCGTCGCGTGACGTTTCCCCCCCAAACTTGGCGGCGCCCCGTGGGCGCCGCCTTTTTGTTTGCCCGCCATCGCGCCATGAATGATCTGTGATTTGAGGGGATTGCCATGCCGGACGCCTTGCCCGTTCCGACACTTGACCATGTTGTGATCAACGTGCGCGACCGCATCGAGGCGGGAGCGGAGGCCTTCCGCCGCCTTGGATTCACGCTGACACCACGCGGCTATCACACGCTGGGCTCGATGAATCACCTCGCGATGTTCGGCACCGAGTATCTCGAACTGATCGCTGCTCCGGCCAACGAGACGCGTCGCCAGGAAATCCTCACGTCACCCGAGGGCTTGAACGGGTTGGTATTTGGCACCGACGATTCCAACCGCACCTATGCGGCGTTACGCGCGGCCGGCGTGCCGGTCGATCCGCCGCGACAGTTCTCGCGACCTGTTGAACTCCCGGGCGGTGCGCGTGACGCGACCTTCCGCACCGTGAGCGTGAGCCAAGGCACCGTAAGTGCCGGCCGGATCTATTTCTGTCATCACCTCACCCGCGATCTAGTCTGGCGCGACGAATGGCGGCATCACGCAAACGGTGTCATCGGAGTGTCACGCGCAGTGATCGCCGCTCAGAATCCTGCGTCGATCGGCAGCGTGTTTGCCCGCATGTTCGGTAGCGACGCGGTTCGCGAGACGCCGGACGGCTGTTCGCTGGCTGTTGGCTTGTCGCGCTTCGACGTGGTCTCCCCGGATGCTCTGAAGAGCGAGTTTGGCGACGCGCGCGCACACGGTGCTGGACGCACGGAGTTCATGGCAGTCCTGAGTTTGCGCACGCGGTCGCTGCGAAGCGTTGAGTCCGCACTCGAGGCGGGCGGCGTGAGTGACGTGCAGCAGTTCGCAAGCCGCATCGTCGTGCCAGCGTCCTTGGCGTTTGGCGCAACGCTGGAATTTCACGAATAACGTCGCGCCGCATCTGTCATTGCGGGAAGCGTAGTGACGGAGCAATCGCGTGCGGGAGATTGCTCCGTCGCTACGCTGCTCACGATGTCGGGTCAGACGTTGCAGTTCACGCAAGGCGACGTTGCCTGGCGTGTCAGGCCCAGCGATGAAGATTTGGTGCGGACGGGCAATCTCGTGGGCGAAATTGGCTGCCGGAGTCAGTGGCAATTGATCTCGCAATTAGCCGCAAGTCGTTCCGTCGTGCCAGACAACGTCATCGACCTCCGGCAACAGCTCCACATCGTTGTTCAGAGACGCACTGCGTCGGACGTGACACAGCCGAGCGCGACCTATCGGCCTTGCGGAAGCCGGGGTTCGAGTTGAAGAGGCGCAGCCGTACGCCAGGATACCTGGTGTGCGATGTACGCCGTACGCCAGGATACCTGGTGTGCGATGTACAGTGTGTCATCGGTTGATCCCGAGTCCACAAGGCTTGGCTCCATCTGTCCTGGCATAATGACACGCCAGGGACGGTCGGCGCGAAATTCCGTCTCGCCCGGTTGCAGATAGTCGTCAAAGCTGTTCACCAGGCCGTCTCGAGCCAGCGTGTCATCGTCCAAATCGGCACGGCGGTCGCAGCAATAGGACTCGTCAAACGACCGGGGTGGCAAGTGCATGGCATTGCCGCAGCGGCAATAGAAGTCGAAGCCACATCCGGCGCGGCGCGGACCAAACGGGCGACGCCGCGCCAAGTGGCGAGACGCCGGGGCTCATCCACGAAGATCGCCGCGAACGGCCGAGGTTCCGGCCGTGGTCCCGATGCCACGCCAGCAGGGTCTCCGGCCGATCATCCGGCAGTGACTCGCGCCCTTGTGGATGGGCCTTGAGGTGCTGCAACGCATCGAACGCCGCCCCGCCCATCCGCGTCTGGTCGACCAACTTCAGCACGCGGCACGCGGGTCGATCAAACGGCGTTGGTCGATCGCTGCGAGGCGCGCGGATGCATGCAGCGATCAGATCCGGCGTTCGGTGTGCAGTATGCCGTCACGCTCCAGCGCTCTGATCTCCGCGTCGGAATAGCCGTGCTGAGCCAGGATGGCCGCGCCATCCTGGCCAAAGCGCGGCGGCGGACGGCGCGTGCCGCCTGGCGTGCGAGACATCTTGATCGGCGTGCCGATGCCTTTGTACCAGTCGAGCTCTGTCACCATCTCGCGGTGCGCGGTATGCGGCGCGGCGGTCGCCTGATCGACCGGCAGCACCGGCCCGGCAGGAACGCCATTGCGGATCAGCCGGTCGGCCAGTTCGTTGCCGTCCTGGTCGGCAAACGCCTCGGCGAGCGCGGCGCCGAGCGCGTCGCGGTTCACGTTGCGCTTGCCGTTGTCGGCGAAGCGCGGATCGTCGACGAGCTCGGGCCGGCCGATGATCTCGCACATTCGGCGAAACTGGCCGTTGTTGCCGCTGGCGATGAAGATCTCGCAGGTTTTGGTCGGGAACTTGTCATAGGGCACCAGATTCGGGTGCACGTTGCCGGTCCCCACAGGGCGCTTGCCGTTCAGGAAATAGTTCGCCGCCTGGGGATGCAGTAGCGCCAATCCGCAGTCGTACAGCGCCATGTCGAGGTATTGACCGCGACCGGATACGCGGCGCTCGTGCAGCGCCATGAGGATGCCGATTGCTGAATAGAGGCCGGTGCCCATGTCGACGATCGCGGTGCCCAGGCGCATCGGCCCGGTGTCTGCGTTGCCGTTGACGCTCATCAGGCCGGTCATCGCCTGCAGGATCGCATCGTAGCCGGGCAGGCCACCGAGCGGGCCCCCGGCGCCGAAGCCCGAGATGCGGCAGTGGATCAGTGCGGGGAAGCGACTCGACAGTACCTCCTCGTAGCCCAGGCCCCATTTTTCCATCGACCCGGGCTTGAAGTTCTCGATCAGCACGTCTGCGTCTTCAAGCAGCCGCAACAGGACAGCGCGGCCTTCCGGCTTGCCGATATCGAGCGACATGGCCCGCTTGTTGCGGTTGACGCCGATGTAGTAGCTGGCGTCGTCATCGCGGAATGGCGGGCCCCAGTCGCGCGTCTCGTCGCCCTGCGGCGGCTCGATTTTGATGACCTCGGCGCCGTGGTCCGACAGGATCATCGTGCAATAGGGGCCGCCGAGTACGCGGGTCAGGTCGATGACCTTAATCCCGGAGAGGGCGCCCGGCGACCGTGCGAGGCCTTGACCGGCGATGCCGGGGTTTGCGGTTGCGTCCATATGGAGCGTTTAACATTCCCCCTGGCCGAATGGGAGGGGGACGGCGGGGGTGATTATCCGAGCGCCGCGACCAGCGCCTCGGCGCTGCGCCCGTTCGCCATTGCGGCGGAACGGCCATCCCAGTGCACGCCCTTCACCCGCGCGAAGGCGTGGTCTGCGCCCGGGTAGTTGTAGCAGCGGATCAGCCGGTGGCCTTTCGTCGCCTCCACGACCTTCGCGCGTCCTTCGGGCGGGAAGAACTCATCATTTTCGGCAATGTGCACGATCAGTGGCTTCGTCACCTTGTCGACGTCGCCCAGAAGATTGTCGAGCCCGACGCCGTAATACGAGACGTTCGCGTCGGCATCGGATTGCTCGGCCATCATGAATGCGAGCCGACCACCCAGGCAGTAGCCCATCGTGGCGACCCTACCGTTCGAACCCGACATTTCCCGAGCCGCGGCGACAGTCGCTTTCAGGTCCTCGAGACCCTTCGCCTGGTCAAACTTGCCGAACAATTCGAACGCCTGCTTCCATTCCGCCTCCGTCTTGTCGGTGATGTCGATGCCCGGCTGGATACGCCAGAACAAGTCGGGGCACACAGCGATGAATCGCATATCGGCAACCCAGTCGGCGATATCGCGCATCGCCTGGTTCACGCCGAAGATTTCCTGAATCAGCACGACGACGCCGGCTGGCTTGGCTTTCGGCTCAGCGACAAAGCAAGACATGCTGCCGGAGCGGTCGGTGGCCGGAACGGTGATGGATGCCATGGTTGGGTCCTCCCTGCGGATCGGTCGCAAGCGGGAGATTAGCGGAGCATAACCGGGGGCGGCAAAGCCCGCCGCCCAATCAGCCCGGCATCGTGGCGAGGCGAGTTCGTTCGGCACTGGCCTGCGTCCGGGACTGGGCGGATTGCGACAGTCAGCCAACTGTCAGGCCTCACGTTGCGGCATCCCGCGACTCTGGCCGCTTCGCGTGCTCTTGCCGGAACTGCCGTCCGCTGTCGTGATAACGAGCGCCATCGGCAGGGAGTCGTCAATGAGAGCACGTTTCGCAGGACGCACGGCCATCGTGACCGGGGGCGTGTCCGGCATCGGCGCCGGCATTGCCGCGCGACTGGCGGCGGAGGGTGCGCAGCTCTCGCTATGGGATCGCGACGCGGCTGGTCTGGCAAAAGCGGACGCTGTGCACAAGATGCAGCTGGACGTCACTGACCCAGACGCCGTGCATCGGGCGGCCGCCGATACCGCCACCGCCCTGGGGCGGATCGACGTCCTGGTGACATCTGCCGGCATCACCGGCCCCAACCACACGACATGGGAATATCCGGTCTCCGAGTGGGATCGCGTAATCGATGTGAACCTCAAAGGTGTGTTCTATTGCAATCGCGCCGTCGTGCCGTTCATGCAGATGAACGACTATGGCCGGATCGTCAACATTGCGTCGATCGCGGGGAAGGAGGGCAATCCAAATGCCTCCGCCTATTCCGCGTCGAAAGCTGGCGTGATCGGGCTGACCAAGGCGCTGGGCAAGGAACTCGCCGCCACGCACATCCGGGCCAATTGCGTCACCCCAGCCGCAGTGAAGACGCCGCTCTTTACACAGATGACGCAGCAGCAGATCGGCTGGATGCTGTCGAAAATCCCACTCGGCCGGTTCGGCGAGATAGACGAGGTCGCTTCGTTAGTACTCTGGCTTGCAAGCGATGAATGCAGCTTCTCCACCGGCGCGGTGTTCGATATCTCCGGTGGCCGTGCGACATATTAAGGGACACACGAATGGACTCCGAAACGCTCTGCTTCACGCCGGCCTCCGAAATTGCCGAGCAGATCCGCACAAAGCGGCTCTCGCCGGTCGAATACATGCAGGCGGTGCTGTCACGCATCGAAAAGTACGAACCGCGAGTGAACGCGTTCGCTTGTCTCGCGGCGGACCGGGCGGTGGATGCCGCGAAGCGGGCGGAGGTGGCGCTGATGCGCGACCAGCCTATCGGCCAGCTGCACGGCGTTCCGGTGACGATCAAGGACCTTGCCATAACCAAGGACTTTCCGACGCAACACGGCAGCAAGATCTTCGCCGGTGACCAGCCCAAGGAGGACACGCCGTTGGTGACGCGCCTGCAGGCAGCAGGGGCGATTGTGCTGGGCAAGACGACGACATCCGAATTCGGCTGGACCGGCGTGTCGCACAGCCCGCTGACCGGCATCACCCATAATCCATGGAAGCACGGCTACAACGCCGGCGCGTCATCGGCCGGCGCGGGCGCCGCTGCGGCAGCGGGTTTCGGGCCGCTGCACCAGGGCAGCGATGGGGCCGGCTCGATCCGTATGCCGTCGCATTTCTGCGGCGTGTTCGGGATGAAACCCAGCTTCGGCCGCGTGCCATCCTATCCGGTCGCCGTCGGCGACTTCACCTCGCACAATGGGCCGATGACCCGCACCGTCGCCGACAATGCGCTGATGTTGGAGGTTATGTCAGGGCCGCATGTGCTCGACTTCACGTCTTTGGAGGCGGGCCCGGCAAATTACGTGAACCGCCTGCACGAAGGAATCAAAGGCAAGCGCATCGCGTTCAGCCCCGATTTGGGTCACGCACGCGTCGATCCCGACGTGGCCGACCTGGTGCGCAAAGCGGTTGCACAGTTCACTGAACTCGGCGCAGCCGTTGAGGAGGTGCCAACCCCCTGGGCCAGCGCGGGCCCCGAACTGATCCGCTTTTTCTGGGCGGCGCACATGACACGCCTCGCGCGCCACCTGGAGAAGTGGGAACCGCAGATGGACCCTGGCCTGGTGGCCTGCATCAGGGCAGCACAGAACTATTCGGTCTCGCAGTACCAGGAAGCACGCGAACGCAAGATGGCCTATGTTGCGGCCATCCATCGCTGGTTTGAGGATTGGGATTTCCTGCTGACCCCATCAGTCTCGGTTGCCGCCTTTCCCGCCGAGTTGCTGATGCCGAAACATTGGCCACAGCACGACTGGGACTGGGTGATGTGGGCGGAATTCTCCTATCCGTTCAACATGTCCTGGAACCCCGCTGCCAGCATCCCCTGCGGCTTCAACGCCGAGGGATTGCCGGTCGGCCTGCAGATCATTGGCCGCCGCTTCGACGATCTAGGCGTGCTGCAGGCGGCGGCAGCATTCGAGCAAGCGCAGCCCTGGACAAACAAACGTCCCAAACTTGATTGACGCTGCCGCATGAACCAGGCGATTGCCGCCTTCCTGCTTGGCTTCCCCGCACTGTTCTCGATCGTCAATCCGATAAGCGGTGCCTTCATCTTTCGCGAAGTCACCGCCTTCCGGTCGTACCAGCGTACGCGGCTGGCCGGTCAGGTGGCGCTGTATTCGCTGATTGTGATGACGGTTGCGTTGTGGGCCGGGCCCTACGTACTTGGCTTCTTCGGTATTACACTCGCCGCGCTGCGCGTCGCCGGCGGCATTGTTGTCGCACTCACTGGCTGGCATCTGTTGCACGCGCCGGAAGAACATGATGATCGCAAGCAGGCGCAAGCGGCAGACGCGGGAACCACCGATGACATCGTCCTGTTCCCGTTGACCATCCCGATCACGACGGGGCCGGGCACCATTGCGGTCGCGATCACGCTGGGATCCGGCCACCCTCACGATCCTGAGCCCCTTGTGCCGTATTTTCTCGGCATGACCGCAGCGACGGTAGCGCTGGCGGTCGTCATCTGGATCACCTACGGTTCGGCCGATCGCATCTCGCGCCTGATGGGGCCCAGGGGCAGCCGTATGGTCACACGGCTTTCCGCCTTCCTGCTGCTGTGCATTGGCGTGCAGATCCTGATCACCGGGGCGGGTGACGTGCTGGCGCCGCTGCTGCGGCCGCACTGAACTCACCCGATCTGGCTGCAACAGAGGAGGAATGACTTATGGCCTTCTCGATGTACGATGCCTGCGTTCCCGTCTGCGCGCAGATGATGAGCGGCCTGTCCGGCGTGCTCGGCAAGGCGATTGAGCAAGCAGCGGCAAAGAAATTCGAAGACTCCGCGCTGTTGGCGGACCGGCTCTATCCGGACATGTTCACCTTTGCCCGGCAAATCCGCCAAGCCACTGATTTCGCGCGAAATGCACCAGGGCGGCTGGCGGGTGTTACGCCGCCTGACTTCGCCGCCAGCGATGACGCGACGCTCACCGCGGCGCGTGACCGCGTGGAGAAGTCGCTGGTGTTCGTGAAAAGCGTCCCTGCAGCACAGATCGAAGGCACCGAGGACAAAGACATCTCCTGGATGGCTGGCAGCACGCAGCGCACCATGAAGGGCCGGGCCTATCTGCTGCACTTCTGCCTGCCGAACCTCTACTTCCACACCACAACGGCGTACAACATTCTGCGGCATCGCGGCATCGAGGTCGGCAAGCGGGACTTCCTGGGGACGTTCTGAGACTTCAATCGGGCGGTGCGGTCCGACAGATGGATAGCGGCCCTCTCATGTCACGCGGTTGTCCACCAGCTCCGTCACCACGGCAGGATCCGCCAACGTCGACGTATCGCCCAGGCTTTCGGTCTCGTTCGCCGCGATCTTGCGCAGGATGCGGCGCATGATCTTGCCACTACGTGTCTTCGGCAATGCTGGCGCCCACTGAATCGCATCAGGGGAGGCAATCGGCCCGATCTCCTTACGCACCCAGGAGACGAGTTCCTTGCGCAGTTCTTCGGTCGGCTCCTCGCCCAGCTTCAACGTCACGTACGCGTAGATGCCCTGCCCCTTGATGTCGTGAGGGAATCCCACCACGGCGGCTTCCGCCACCTTCGGATGCGCCACCAGGGCACTTTCGACTTCCGCGGTGCCCATGCGATGGCCAGACACGTTGATCACGTCGTCGACACGACCGGTGATCCAGTAATAGCCGTCTGCGTCACGCCGTGCGCCATCACCGGTGAAGTACAGGTTCTTGAACGTGGCGAAATAGGTCTGCGCAAAGCGCTCGTGATCGCCGAACACGGTGCGCATCTGCCCCGGCCAGGAGTCGGCCAAGCACAGATTTCCCTCGCACGGCCCGTGCAGCTCATGTCCGTCGCCATCGACGATGATGGGTCTCACCCCCGGCAGAGGACGCGTCGCCGAGCCCGGCTTCAACGCGGTCGCACCCGGCAGCGGCGAGATCAGGATACCGCCCGTTTCCGTCTGCCACCACGTATCGACGATTGGGCAGCGATGCTCGCCCACGACACGCTCGTACCAAAGCCAGGCTTCCGGATTGATCGGCTCGCCAACGCTGCCAAGGATGCGCAGTGAGCGGCGCGACGTCTTGCGCACCGGCCCCTCGCCGTCGCGCATCAGCGCGCGGATTGCGGTCGGTGCGGTGTAGAAGATGTTGACCTTGTGCTTGTCCACCACCTGCCAGAAGCGGCTGCTATCAGGATAGTTTGGGATCCCTTCGAACATCACCGTCGTCGCACCGTTCGCCAGCGGTCCGTACACGATATACGTGTGCCCGGTCACCCAACCGACATCTGCCGTGCACCAGTAGACTTCGCCCGGCTGGTAGTCGAACACGATTTCATGCGTGAAGCTCGCCCAGACCATGTATCCGCCGGTGGTGTGCAGCACGCCCTTCGGCCTGCCAGTGCTGCCGGACGTATACAGAATGAACAACGGGTCTTCCGCGTTCATTTCCAACGGCGGGCAGTCGGGCGAGGCGGCCGCACACAGCGTCGCGTAGTCAAGATCGCGCCCAGCGACCATCGGCACGTCCTTGCCCGTCACCTTCACTATGATGACGTTCTTCACGCCAGGGCATGTCTTCAGCGCCACGTCGGCATTGCCCTTCAATGGCACGGTGCGCCCGCCGCGCCTTCCTTCGTCGGCCGTGATCAGCAGCTCTGAACCGCAGTCCTGGATGCGGTTCGCCAGG
>JASHVB010000695.1 GCA_030039695.1 Acetobacteraceae bacterium | reverse complement strand
GGAAACGGGCGGCTGGTGTGTTGCAGCCATTCGGTGGGCTGGCGGCGGGCTGGTCATTCAGGTCGAGCCTCGTGATCCTCCGCAATGTCCCCGCTGTGGAGCGATATCGACATCTCGGCACAGCGAAGACGACCACACCATCGGCGTTCGAGGCCTATCTCCGCCGGCGATATACCGAGGGATGCACCCACGTTCGTACCCTTCTGGCGGAAGTTCCGTGGCCTTTACATTCCTGACGGTGGTTGAGGGGCTTGGGCTCACCTGGACGTTTGCGGGCTGCACGCTGATCTGCGTCGTCAGCGCGCTGGTTGCTATAGAGTTCGTGCCCGAGACCCGCGGTGCTATGTTGGAACGGATCGAAGCGCACGTGTTGGCCGGAGGGCGCCTACGAGACCTTGCCATTCAAAAATAATTCGATAGTTTGACGCCTCTAAGTGAGCGACCCGCTCGCTCCGAGCACGACATGACACCGTGGCACGCGCTCACCTGCTCCTTACGCGATCCGCGGACCCGGCGCGGCGACCGGCCGGCGTTCTGCCTGGCTGATTGATTTAGCGAGCGTCTGCTGTCTCCCGATCGCGTGATTGGCGGGTTGTGCCGTTGGTGCCGCTGTTTAGTCGCGTGGTTCGCAGAGCCTTTGCCGGCGACAGCCCGAACGTGGCTTCGTAGAGGCGCGCGAAACGACTGGGGTGGGTAAACCCGTATCGCCTCGCGACTTCACTGAGGGAACCCTCGACCTCTCCGCGGGTCAAGGCCCGTTGCACCGCCTGAAGTCGGATGCGCCGCATCGCCGCAAGCGGCGTCGTGTCGCGGAACCGACGAAATCCGAGTTCCAGGGCGCGAACACTACATCCCGCAGCATTGGCAATCTCGTGAACGGCCACAGACCGCCCCGCATGTTCGCGCATGAACGCCTCGGCCCGATGCACGGTGCGGGGGGCTGGCGCGCGCGTCTGTTGCAAAACCCGATCCGAGTAGTTGTGTTGTAACCGCTGTAGAATCGAATACATGAACAGATCGTCAAATGAGCGGACAACCAAGTCGTTACCGAGAAAAGGAGGTGGTGTGGCGAGTTCCTCACATAGCAGCCGGATGAGCCGGCTGAGGTGTTGTCCCGCATCGGACCACCAATCGATCGTTGGAGCAAAGGTTATCGCGTGATGTACTGGCGCATCGAGCAGCGCCGCAAGCCGTTGTTCGAGGCTTGCGGCCGGAAGCCAAATATTGAGCCGCTCATTGTCGTCTGTTGTTCGGAAACGAGTGCCTGAGGTTCCAGGGTAGATCAAGCCGACACGTTCGCTCGCTGTGTGCGTCTGGTTGCGATGGGTTCCGCGGTACTCGGTTTTTCCGGATACCATTGTACTGATACAATAATACGGCAAGCCATGCTCGATTATACTTATTGACGTTCCGTAGCGGTCAGCGACATAGCTCAGGTCCAGCCTTCCAATCTTCCCGCTACCGAAGGAGGAAAGCACTTGGCCTCGAGGATGAGTTTGCCAGCCTTTGGTCGCCGGACGGTACGCATAGCATTTGGAGTGTGGGTTGAATAAGCGTAAGTGGGCACCGTCAATGAGTTCGTCGGGGTTACGAATATTGCAGATCGCAAATCTCTTAAGAAAGTTGCCGCCGACTGGAAGTGCTCCCATCTTCATCGACCGCCCCCAACACATCACTTTCAATGATAATGAGCTGTGGCCGTTGATCATGGACTGCAGGCGTCGCGCCTGTCAATATGAAATCAAGCCTTGCTCGGGCGCTGATCAGAGAAAACACTAAAATAGAGAGTGAATCGGAATAACGCTCATTTGGCACACATTGTGTTTAATTTGACATTGCCGGTTACTCTGGGCGCGGCTCGCGCGTTGGAATGAGACAAGTGATTGCGGCCGTCGCGACCGGCCGGCCAACACGCCCACCCTGGCTGCCGCTCGTCGCATCCATCTCACCTAAAGTGCATCCACGCCGAGCTTGTCTGGGTCACGGTCAGCAGCGTCTCGAGGGATCGGTCGCAGCCAGGCCGCGGTTGCTTGAAGCCACGTCACAGCTGTGTGACCGCGCAGTGGTCGTCGCGATTGACCCAGACCGCGCCGGCCTCAACGTCGTGCGCAGGCTTGTGTGCGGTCGCGAGGTCTGAGGCCCAGATGCCGCCCTCGAGTCTTTAGATGGTATCGTTTGCCAGCTCCCCTGCTTCATCCGCGGTAGGAAATGGACGCGCAGCGAGGATCTGCCCGAACATCTCTTCCTGGGCATGATCGCGTTCTTGATGGGGTCACGAGCACGGTATCTGATGGAATTCCTACTTCAGCTTGCCGGCGGCGCAGAGGGTACGGGCAGAGGGAAGCGCACGATCCCGCCCCCAAAGTGGCGCCCCTTGAACCGGAGCCTTCCGTCGCGGAGTGCCGAAGCCTTTGCAACAGAGCCCTTCAGCCGTCCACCAGTGTGATGGTGCTACGCGGCATTTTCTTGCGCGTTCTGTCGTGTGGTTGCGCATTCTGTCCTGCCGTCGTGGTTTCTGCCCTGGGCCCCAACCTAATCCTTGGCTAGTTGTGCGGGCGTGGGAACGGCAGTGCGACCCAAACAGAGGGCTGTCGCGTCATGGCATCGCATTGGCTCAAATAGCAGGCCATGCTCGTTGCGTGACCTTGACGAGCCGCTACGCGGGATGACGCAATTCACGTGAGCGTTTGTCGGTGGTTGCGACCGAGTGATTTGACATGAGACGCACAATCGTCGCGTGAATTTTGGTCATGGCGGTGTCGTTCCCGCTGCTCAGCCTGAGGCCCAACATGATTCTGACTGGCGGCGTGCTGTGCGGGGTGAACGCGGCCTTCGCGTTCCTGCTTAAACCGACATCGACAGAACCCGGCGATGAGGTCGAGCGGCGCCGCCTTACCTGT
>JASHVB010000694.1 GCA_030039695.1 Acetobacteraceae bacterium | reverse complement strand
GCGCGAATGGTGGCGAAAGACCGGCGGTAGATCGTCGCCCCGTCCCGGATATAGTCGAGCGTCCGGGTCATGTGACTTCAGCGCCCAGCGACCGCGCCGCGTCCTGCAGTGTTAGTCCCCTCGCCTCGGGTGGATCGCCGGCACCTCCGCGGCGGACGAGCGCGTAGCCGTCGTGGTCAGCGACCAGGGTGAAGTCGGCCGGCCCGGGATGGGCGCAGCCCTTCGTACAGCCTGACAGGTGGACCTGGCCACGCGGGCGCCATGCTGCGAGGCTGGCGGCATCCGAGCGGGTCGGCGCACGCGCGCTGGTGCAGCAGGGCGCACCGGGGCAGGCGCTGATCGACAGACGTGGATCAGCGGGATCGACGATGAAGTCGGCCACCCGGGCCGCAACGCTGAGCGCCTCAGGCGCGGCCACGCCGCGGAGCACCAGCGCGCGCCAGGGGCTCAGACGGAGTTCGCCGCTACCGAAGCGCCCGGCAAGATTCGCCGCTGCCACCAGCTGGCTGGCGGTTAAGGCACCGAACGGCAGTCCGAGCGCGAATGCATCGCCCAGCTTCCCCGCGACGGCCGGCGAGCCTGCGGGACGTGTCAGGCGCGCGGAGGTGAGCGTCATGGCGGCGCCCTGAAACACGGCTAGGGGCCCTACGCGGCGCACGAAGTCGGCCATCCGGCGCGGCGGTTCCGGAAGCCTGGCGGCGCGTTCGAGGAATTGCCGTACCACGATCCGCAGCGTGGTCACGGGATGCGGCGTGAGCGCCGCGATCGCGGACCCCGCCGGGGTAATTCTCCAGCCGTCAGCATTCCGCGCCACGACGATATCACCCGGCAGCGGCCGTGGATCGCGCCCGGGCGCCGCAACGGCTATGCCAAACTTGGGCGACAGGGCGGCCAGCCCGGCGTCGCTTGCGAGCCAGCGTTCCAACTCGGCCGCCAGCGCCGCTTCCTGCGAGCCAGCGAGAGGGGTTAGCACCACATTGCGACGGCGCTCGACGGACGGGTCGGGACTCGCCAGCCCGGCCGCCAGCACCGCGGCGCGGAAGGGTGCGACGGACGGCTCGGCGAAGCCGCGCGCCTGCAGGCTTTCCCGGTTGGTGAGTTCGAGCTGCCCGCTGCCCCAGCGGCGCGCGGCATCGGCAACGGCCTGCGCCGCATCGGCGCTGAGCCGCCCGCCAGGCGGCTTGATCCGCACCAGCATACCGTCGCCCGATTGCACCGGCTCGAAGAGCGAGGGGCACTGGCCGCGCACGCGCCCGTTCATGGCGTGCCGTCCAGAATCGTGCCGACGCTGTTGCTGCGAGGCCGCCAGAGGTCATGCGCCAGCGACTGGCGGAACCGCGCTGCCATGGCCGCACGCGCTTCCGGGTTCGCCACTGCGAGGAAGGCGTTCACCTCCTGGTCAGCGAGGGTGGCGTCGAAGGCGAGGTCGAACTGCGCGTCCAGGCGCTCGGGCAGGGCGGCCGCGAAGGAGAACAAGCCCTCCACGCCCTTGGCGATCTCGGCTGCACCTCGATAGCCATGGCGCATCATGCCGCGGATCCAAGCCGGGTTTGCCAGCCGCCCCCGGGTCACGCGCGCGATTTCCTCGGCGAGGCCGCGGATCCTCGGCGCCTCCGGGCGCGACGTGTCGGCGTGATAAAGGGCAGGGCGCGCGCCAAGAAGATCGGCCGCGGCGGCGAAGCCCCCCTCGTGGGCGGCAAAGTCCGTGCCGTCCACCAGGTCGATTTCGGCATGGTCCTGCGTGTGGACGAAGGCCTCAGCATTCGCCACCCGGGCGGTGAATCCGGCCGGATCCGCCTCGCCGTTGAGGCCCACGCCGTAGCCGTGGCCGGAAGTGGCGAGATATGCGGCGCCGAGCTCGGCACGCTCGGCGAAGCCAGTTGCCTGGAGCAACGTACCGGTCCCCGAGCCGTAGTCGCCAGGTGCCGCGCCATAGATGCGGGTGGTCGCTGCCCGCAGCGCCGGCCCGGACAAGCCGCGTGCCTGCGCGGCCAGGCCATTCCATTCAGCCGGCTCGTCCCGTCCGGCGATGGCCCGCACGGCGCTGTCGAACAGCAGCATCTGCACTTCGAAGGCGTCGCGGAAGAGGCCGGAGACACGCAAGGTGACGTCCACACGCGGGCGGTCGAGCAATGCAAGCGGCAGGATCTCGTACCCGCTGACCCGAGCAGATTCCTCGTCCCACACCGGCGTTGCCCCCAACAGAATCAACGCCAGCGCCAGATCCTCGCCGCCGGTGCGCATCGTGGCACTGCCCCAGAGGTCGAGCACCACGCTGCGCAGCCACTCGCCGTGGTCCTGGAGGTGACGCCGAAGCAGCTCGTCTGCGGCCTTCTGGGCCAACACCACCGCCGAGCGGGTGGGGACCGCGCGCGGATCGACGGCGTAGAGGTTCCGGCCGGTGGGCAGGACGTCGGCGCGCCCACGGGTCGGCGCGCCCGCGGGGCCCGGCTGGACGAAGCGCCCGTCCAGCGCGGCGAGCAGGGAATGCTGTTCGGCCGCCGCACAGGCATCGAGCCGACGTACAAGTCCCGCTTCGTCCGCGCCCGGGCTGGAGCGCCGCAGTGCGGACAGCAATGCGACCCGACGTTCGGCAGAGGGTGGTTGGCCGAACACGTGCAATCCGTCGCCGATCAGCAAATCCTTGACGTCGCACAAATAGGCGTCGATGCGGGCCAAGGCCTCGTCCTCGGAAGCCGCACCCCGGCTGCCGCTTTCCGCCAGCACGCCGCAAGCTTCAGCGCGCTCCAGGATCTCGCGCCGCAGGATTTCCCCGCGGCGGCGGTCGAGACCGTCCGCGGCGGCGTATTCGTCGATCATCCGCTCCAGCTCCAACGCCGGGCCGTGGCTACCGGCGGATTTTAGCGCTGGCGTGAGGTGGCCGATGAGCACCGCGCCGAGCCTGCGCTTGGCGGCCGCGGCCTCGCCGGGGTTGTTGACGATGTAGGGATAGATGACCGGCGTCCCGCCGATCAGGGCGGCGGGCCAGCACCCGTCGGACAAGGCTGCCGCCTTGCCCGGCAGCCACTCCAGCGAGCCATGCGAGCCTAGATGCACGATCGCGTGCACGTCGGCCTCGTGCCGGAGCCAAAGGTAGAACGCGACAAAGGCGTGGCGCGGCGGCAGGTTGGGGTCGTGGTACGCCTCGTTTCGCTGGGTCGCTGCCGCCCGGTTCGGCTGCACCGCAAGGATCAGCCGGCCGCAGGCTAGGATCGGCAGGGCGAAGGTGCCGTTCGCGACCGCCGGATCGTCCTCGGGCCCGCCCCATGCCGACCCGATCTGCGCCCGTAGCTCCGTGGGGAGATGGAACAGTAAATTGGCGTACCGGTCGAGGCTCAGGAACGGCACGGCGGCGCGTGCCCGCAGCTCGCGGGCCGCGTCCGCCGCCGCCGCGCCACAGTCGTAGCCGGAACCCCGCAGCATGGACTCGATCGCGTCCAGACTGGCGAAGGTATCGAGCCCGACAGCATGGCCGATCTGGCCTGTCGCGCCCGGATAATCCGACAGCACGATGGCGACCCGCCGCTCGCCTCGCGCGGTATCGGCCAGCCGCACCCAGCCGGCGGCACGGTCCGCGGCCAGCGCCACCTGCGCTGCGTCGGGGCGGTGCGCTTTGCCGGTGAACTGCAATTCCGGCGCAGGCGCGGTATCGGCCTTAAAGGCGATCGCTGTCGTCGCCAGCCGTCCGTCGAGCTCGGGAAGCACCACCTGCATCGACAGGTCGGCCGGACCAAGCCCGCGCACGGACGTTGACCAAGCCTCGCGGCTGGACCCCGCGAGGATCAATTGCAGGACCGGCACATTGGCCGCGTCCAAAGCCGAGCTCGGTCCTTGCTCCAGGCGGGCGGAAAAGCCGGTCGCGTTCAGTACCACGGCGGGCCGCCAACGCTTGAGCGCGTCCGCCACGAAAGCGGCTGGCTCGTAAGCCTTCAGGCTCGTGACGTAGAGGGCTCGCACCGCGAGGCCGCGCGCCCGCAGCGCAGCGGTCATTGCCTCGATCGGCTCCAAATCCGCCGAGAGCAGGTGCGAGCGATAGAAGACGATCACCGCGAGCTTCGCCCCGGGCGGATTGTCCCCCGCAAGTGCATGCTCGCCATACTCTGGCTGCCGCAGCGGTGCGTGGGGCGGCGGTTCGCCAAGCCCAGCCGCGGACGCCATCAGCCGAAGCGCCGCCTCCGTATTCTGCGGCCCACCCTCTCGCATGTAGAGATCGAGCGCCTGGGCCTGATCACGGGAAAACGTTGACAGCGCCGCAAGCCGCGCATCCGGCCTTGCATCGCCGGGCAGCAACGCCAGCGGAATTCCGTTGGCCCGGCAGGCGGCGGCGACCTCCTCCCCGCCATAGCGCCAATAATCGAGCCCGCCGATCAGCCGCACCACCACGCATCTCGCCCGCGCGATCACCTGCTCGACGTAGAGGTCGACCGACATCGGGTGGCGCAGCCGGGCGAGGTTGGCGAGGCGCAGGCTGGGTTGGTGCGGCCCGAGACGTGCCGTCGCAGCGCCGAGCGCCGTCAGGTCGGCGTCGGAGAACGAAAGGAAAACCAGCTCGGCCGGGCTCTGCCCGAGATCCTCCGCGGTCGCGGTCTCATCGAGCGAGCGCTGTTCCCGGACCAGCAGGTGCATAGGATTAGCCGAGGATCCCGGCGGTGATCGCAGCCCGGTCTAACCCGGTCTCGCCGATCACCACCACATAGCCGCTTCGCGCCTCGCCGACCGCCCAGGGCCGGTCGAATTCCTGGCGCAAGCGGGGCCCGACGCCCTGCACGGCCAGCCGCATCGGTTTGCCGGCGACCGCGGCGAAACCCTTCACGCGGAGGATGTCGTGCGCCTCCACCAGCGACTTCAGTCGGGCGACAAAGCCGTCTGGCTCGGCGATCTCCGGCAGAGGCACGACAAAGCTTTCAAAATCGTCGTGATCGTGGTCCCCGGCGGCGTCGTGATGCGAGGGACGCGCCGCCAGATCGCCTTCCGCCGCGGCGTTCAGGCCAAGCGCTGCTTCGATGTCAACGCTGCCCTCCCGCGCCGTCGCCACCTTCACGGCCCGCCTCAGGCGGGCCGAGACCTGCTCGCGGACCGCCGCGAGTACCTCCGGCGCAAGCAAGTCAATCTTGTTCACGACCACCAGGTCGGCGGCGGAAAGCTGGTCCTCGTAGACCTCCGCCAGCGGGTCGTCGTGGTCGACACTCGGGTCCGCGGCACGCTGTGCGGCCACGGCTTCGGGGTTGGCGGCGAAGCGGCCAGCGGCCACGGCCGGACCGTCGATGACGGCAATGACGGCGTCCACGGTCAGTCGCGAGCGCACCGAGGGCCAGCCGAACGCCTTGAGCAGAGGTTTCGGCAAAGCGAGCCCAGAGGTCTCGATCAGGATGTGTTCCGGCGGTTCGGGCCGCCCCATCAGCGTCTCGATCGCCGGGACGAAATCATCTGCTACCGTACAGCAGAGGCAACCATTGGCCAGCTCGACGACGTCGACCTCGGTGCACCCCTGGACACCGCAGGTCTTGAGGAGGTCGCCATCGACGCCCTGCTCACCGAACTCGTTGACGATCACAGCAAATTTGCGGCCTGCCGCTTGGTCGAGGAGGCTGCGGACAAGCGTGGTCTTGCCCGCCCCGAGGAAGCCCGTGACGATGGTGACCGGTGTTTTCGCCGTCAGGCCGCGCACGTTCACATCCACATCTCCGGGGCAGAGGCAAGCGGTGGCATCCGCCGGAGCACGGCATCGCGCCGCGAGACTGGGCGCTTGCAGGGGAAATCAACGCCCGTCCTGGAAGAGCGGTGACTGCGCGAGTAGCTGACGAGGTCCGCGGCCTTGGCCGCGCTGAGCTTGCCCAGCAGGTGGCTCCTTTTCTCCGGCATCGAGATCGCAACCGTGCCGCCATCGTCGCACAGCGCAAGGCAGGACACCTCGCGGGTTTCCAGCCATCCTGCATCCTCGCCGAATGCGCGGTCGGCGTTGAGCGCGCGCGAGAACGGACGACAGGGCCGTTCGGCATCATCCGCCACTTCCGTGCCAGCTTTGCAGGTCACGCAGGCACGGACGTAGACCAATCGAACAGTCGGCGATGCGGTCGGTGCCATCGGCGATCCCTCACCACGCGTCGCGGAGTCGCGCTAACGGGACGCCGGCCGCCCCCGGGTTGGCCCCGAGGTGAGGTGCTTGACGCACCGCCACCGCCGGGGCGCCCCGCCCGACGGCACAGCCTTGTTCCGATGGCAGGTCTCCTGGCTCGCGAATCAAACGCGGCGCGCTCGCCTTCCCGGAGCCTCATGGCCCCAGTGGACTACTGGACGCGCCGCTCTCCGCTCACAGTTGCGGGGGCAGCCGCCGACTTGGAGCTCACGCTCCGCACGGCGTTCCCTTTTCACCACCCTGGTGGATGGACCATCGCCAGTGAGCCTAGCAAAGCTCGACGCACAGTCAATCGGGAGCAATCAACGAAGCATGGGCATCGATGGAATGGGTCAGGTGGTGCAACTGATGTCGGCAACCCGAATCTGCTGCCAGAAAGCGCGCAAGGCTGGGAGGCGGGGTTCACGACGACCCTGCCGCCACTGCATCGGGCCAACTTCGTGTCATTTGGAGCGACGTATTTCAATGAGAAGATCAACAATCTCATCCTGGCGGTGGATATGGCGGCGGTGGACACCGCAGAGAATATCGGCTCGGCGCACACGCAGGGCGTGGAGACGGAGCTGACGCTGCATGCTGCTCGCTGGCTGCTGTTACAGGCGACGTGGACTTACACCTGTGGGCGCGATGCCGACGACAATCCCCCGCTGCTGCTGCGGCCTGCTCAGTCTGCGTCGCTTGATGCGACGATTACGCCGATGCCGGAACTGACGATTGTACCGGAGCTGCTCGACACGGGCGCGTTCCAGAATTTCTTTGTGAATAATAGCAGGTTCAGCACGAGCGATGTTGTCCCCTCGCCGCATGGGTTGATTGTGGACCTGACGGTGGCGTACGCCGTGGCACCCAAGGTTCAGATTTACGCCAATGGGACGAACATCTTTGATTCGAAGTTCGAGCCGGTGAATGGGTAGCAGACGCCGGGTCCAACGGTCGTCGCCGGGGTGAGGCTGAAGCTGTAGAAGCCTCTTCCCGCACCAGGAGCTGGCCGATCTCGATCTCGCCGGGCGCCCCGTCCCGGTCGTGGTCGGCGCAGGGCGATTCTGATGGCAGGCGCATACGGCACTGCCGCCACATCCGTTGCCGCACCGGGCGGCAGCGTCACCTGCGGGCTGTCATCAAGTACCGAGGCCGCTGCCGGATTGCCAAAAACGAAAAGTGCTCGCGGTAACGCGCCGCCCAAGTTGCCTTCCGCAATGAGGGACGCGTCGGCGCTCGGGACTTTGTTTGTAATTCGCGGCTCGGTGGCTGGCCTATGCAATCGCCTACCGACGCTGCGTCCCTATCCTCACGGCCAACGGCGCACGGCTCGGCGCCGGTGTGGGTCGCTACTCCTTCACCGTAGCGGACTCGCACCACCTACCCCTCGCCGGTCTCGCCGGTGCACGCTCACTTCAAACGAAGAGCCACACGCTCTCTGTCATCTACCAGATGCGAATTGATTGTTGCCTTCCGTATGTTAAAGCGGCCGCTACCACGAACCGCGGTGCTCTGGCACCCGGGCGATCAGCGGTAAGGCGGCAACGAGGATCAGGGCCGCAATGACGTAGACCCAGGCTTGGATGCTGCCGGGGTCATCGGAACTGGCGAGGATGGCTGTAGCGATCGAGATGGTGATCATCGTGCCCAACTGCAGGCACATCGATCGAAGTGCGGCCAGGGTCGAAGCTTGCCCAGGTGCCAGTTGCAGTCCGGCGTTGCGGCTGGCCGGGTTGATCATCCCGGTACCGACCCCCACGAGAAAGGCAGAACCGGCCAACCACCAGTAGGGTGATATGCCGGCGACCGGGGTTAGGCCCAGTAGCAGCATCCCGGTTATGATAACCGCACTCCCGACGTACAGCGGCAGCCGGTGACCCGTTCGCCGCAGCGCCAACGCAGCCAAAAGTGACAATGTGATTGCGGCTGCCCCTTGGGCAGTGAGCAGTGTCCCGGAGCCGAGGGCGGTGATGCCGTAGCGGTTGATCGCGTACAGCGGGACGAGCGACGCCATCCCGAACGTGACGCCCGAGTACAGTGCGTTGACCAGATTAACCGGCCCAAAACCTGGTCCGTGAACCAGGCGTGGTGCGATGAACGGGTGCGCGGAGTCGTTGATGTGGCGGAAGAACATCCAAAGAGCGCCAATCGCGATGATCGATGGCGCGACGAACGCAAGCGACCACGCGTGCGCATTCGCTTCGCCCAGGTAGCTGGCGGCGAACATCCCGGCAAGTAGGCCGATACCGAGCAGCGCCATACCGACGGCGTCCATCCTCTGGCGGGTCTGCTCCCCTCGCGGCCGATCCCTCGGCACGTAGCGCAGTGCCAGCGCGATGACAGCCACGCCGATTGGCACGTTGACGAAAAACACGCCCCGCCAGGTCCAGTACGACACGAACAGCCCGCCGAATATGGGCCCGGTCATCGCACCGATCGGAAAGATGCTGCCGAACAGGCTGACCGCGCGGTCGCGCACGGGACCGAAGTGGTCGACGACGATCCCGGTCGCCGAGGGCGTGAAACCCGCTCCGCCGGCCGCCTGTACCGCGCGCAACACGATGAGCATGTAGATGTTGGTGGCCAGGCCGCACAACAGTGATGCTACGGTGAAGGCGACGATCGAACCGAGGAATACTCTGCGGCGGCCATACCGTTCGCTGAACTTGCCACTGAGCGGTAGCATCAACACAAACCCGAACGAGTAGGCCGTGATGGTCCATCCGGCCCAGTTGATCGAGGTGTGCAAACCACGACGCAAGGAATACAGCGCCGTCGCAACTATTGTCGAGTCCACCGACATCATGAACAACGTGAGCGCCACTATTGTGAAGACAAGCACGCGGCGAACGGGCCGAGTCTCCCTGCGAGAAACCCACACTCCGTCGGCTTCGCGGACATCATGGCGGACACTCATATCCTATGCTCCACACATTCAGCGTCCTCGTGACCCCGGAGAAGAGGACCCAAATCTAGGCCAACCTGTCACAAACTTACTGGCGGCGGCAGCCCGGCGGGCGAAACCCAGCCAGGATTAACCCGCAGATCAAATAATTGCGGGACGTCTAGCGGGTGCGACCGCTCCCCTCCTCCCGCGTCCTGCGACATGAGGTCGGCCGGACATGGCGCATTGATCCGCCCCAGCTTCCGAGGCCAGGACGAGGCAATACGCTCAATCCGGGTGTGTCTGCGCCGCTCTGCGCACGCTACTCTGAGGCGCCGCGGCCGCCTGGGTGACGGGGCGCACCCTTGTCGCGCGCGCCTCGTGCTGCGCGAACTCGGTGCTGGCGCGGCGACTGTGCGGATGTCACGGAGGCCCGGCTTTGCCACTCTGCTAAGCCAGTGCTGCGCCGGAATTCTTCGGCGGTTCGGCGGCCGCGGGAGCCACGCCGGACCGTGGAGGC
>JASHVB010000693.1 GCA_030039695.1 Acetobacteraceae bacterium | reverse complement strand
TGATGCCGCCTTGCATGCCGCCGGTACCGCCGGCGCCATAGCCGCCGAGGCCGCCGAGGCCGCCGGTCGCCGCGCTCATGCGAGCCTCGGCAGACTGCGCGCCGGTCGGCTGCGCCGTCACATCATCCGGCGTGAATGCCTGCTGCAGAATGTACGCAATATCATTCGCCCGACTGTCCTGCAGATAATCCACACGCCAGCTGCGGGTCGTCTGCTGGCGCGCACTCGTCACGATGGCATAGAGACGCCGTGCCTGGTCGATGTATTGCGCCTGTGGCGAGATCACCAGCACGGCGCTGATACGCGACAAGGGCAGGACTCGTATCATGCCGCTCAGCGAGCCGCCTTTCTGACCGTGCAACGCCTCTTCCAGCGCGGCGGCAAAGTCCTTTGCGTCGCCGGTATCCACCGGAAACAGCGCATAGGACTGCTGCGCCAGAACGTTCGTGTCGAAGGACTGCACCAATGCGACCAGGCTGTCACGCGACTCAGGGTCGCCGCTGACCACCAACGCGTTGCTCCCCGGATCGACGACAATCCTGCCGCCAAACCCGACATAAGGCTGCAGCACCCTGGCGAGCGCGTCGGCTGACGCGTAGCGCAGCGGAACCACGACGCTGCCCGCCGTGCCCGCCGCACCGAGTGCCGCCACGGCGCGCGCGGCCGGCACAACGCGATAGAGATTGCCATCCCGCACCAGCGCAGCACCGTTCTGCGCCAGCAGAGCCTCCAGCGTCGGCAGCAATTGCGAGCGGCTCAGCGGGGTGACGGTGCGCAGCGTCGCCGTTCCACGCACCGACGGGTCGATGGCGTAATTCAGCCTCAGAATGTTGCCAAGAATCTGCGCGACGACCTCTCGGATGTCGGTGTCGGCAAAGTTCAGCGAAATGTCGCCCGCGACCGCCTCACCCGCGCCGCCGGGCTGCTGCACCCCGCTTCCCGTGCCATAGGACACCCGTGCCGGCGGAAGCGCCCCAGGCGCACCAACACTGCCGTTTATCCGTGCCGGCGCGGTCATCGACGCAAGCGGCAACGCCGACAACCCCGACATTGCCGGCACGGCCGGTCGTTCCGGACGCTGGCAGCCAACCAGCGTGGCAACCAGCAGCAGCCGGAAGAGACGCCGTGCGATCATTGCGAGCGCGCCGCCTCGCCGATGCGGCGCGTCGGTCGCGTTGGGGCAGAAACTGCCATGTCGGTCGTGTCGAATGCCGGCTGCAGGCGTTGCACGCCGTTCGGGCCATCCAACCGCACCTGCGCCGCATCGATCGACCGGACCGTGTAGGCATCGATCCGGCCGCCTTCTCCCAGCACGATCGGCTTGCTCCCGTTGCCGGCAAAGATTGCGCTCCGCCCGAACGGGCCGACCAGGATGCCGGTCAGACGCGGCAGGCCAGGCGCACTGGCCGGCGCGATGCTCTCAGTGTCTGGCGCGGGACGGCGGTCCGGGCTGAACAACGGACGCGCCAGGACAGGGCCAACCCACGCCGGCACGTTGTCGGCATGCGCGCGCGGCGCGGCATGTTTTGCCACGGAGTCATACGGTCCGGCGAGGGTGACATTACCGCGCGGCATGTCGACGATTTCCCAGGCGATCACCAGGGCCAGCATGCCGCCGACAGCGAGCACCGCGCTCTGAGGGCCCATCATGCGCCCCCCGCCGCGGTGGCTCGGAATGCCACGATGGTGAATGCCGCGCCGATCGGCGTTGTGGCCGCACGCAATTCAATCGGAGGCGCGCGCAGTTGCAGATTATCGATCAGCATCTGCGGCGTGCCTTCCTCGATCGCGCGCATCAGTGCGATCAGCACCGGCCAGGGCGCCTCGGTCGATATCCGCAGGCTGATGCGGCGATAATGGCCGCTTTGTTCCGCGGGCAAGGTCTCAAGGCTGCGCAGCGTCGCGCCCGCCGACGTGGCCATGCCCTGCACCGCGGTTTGCAGCGTCGCGCCGGCGATTGCGTCGGTTGAACCTTCCAGCAATGCGGCTGCCGGCGCGTGGTGCTCCGATGCTTCGCGTTGCAATTCCGGCAGCGTGGCGACCAGTGCGGTCATCCGCTGCAGCAACGCCTGGCGCTGCGCTAACGCTTCGGCGCGTGTCGCATGCCACGTGATCAACGGCTGTGCGACGCCGATCCACAGCGCCGCAAGCACGGTAAGAGTGAGGGCAAGGGCCAGGATGCGGCCGCGGGGCCCATCGGGCAGTGCGGTGTCCATCTCAGGGGCTGAGCTCGGCACGGATCACGAACGTGTCGGCCTTGCCATCGGCTGTGCGCGTCACCGGTGCGGCAAACGACGGATTGTGCACGGTTGGATCGGTGGCCAACGCGGGAATCAATTGCGCCGCAGCCTGCGATTGGCCGCTGATCTCCAGCTTGCCATCATGCAACGACAGATCGCCGAGCACGGTGTCGTCCGGCAGAAGATCGGTCACCGCGGCAAGCACCTGCAACGCGTCGCCGATGCGCGCTTGTTCCGCCGCGATCGCGTCACTGCCGGCCGATCCGGCGGCGATGCGCCGGCGCAGTGCCTCAACTTCGGCAATCCGCGGTTGCAACGCTGCGATCCGCGCATCGACGGCACGGCGCGCAATCGACTGCGTCACGAATGGCGTAACGACGGCGACCACTGCCAGCACCGCGGCCAGCCCGACAGCGAGGGGAAGCGTCACGCTCCGGCGCGTCGTGGGCGCCTGCGTGTCGATGAAGCGATGCTCGCCCGCCTGGCTGACCGCAGCGATCGCAGTCGGCGGCAGACCGAGACGATCGAGCGCTGCGAGAACCGGCTGTAGCACGGCTTTCGGCACCAGCGTCAGGCACACCTCCAACCGGCTCGCGGCGCGGTCGCGGCGTTCCACGGCCGCTGACCAGAAAACCTGTGGGGCGGCAAAGGGCGTCAGCCGGTCCATTTCGTACGATAACACGCGCGTGAGGTCGCGTTCCGCGGCGAGCGGCAGAACCACCTTGCGTTCGAGCACCAGTGACGCGTCCGGCTGCAGCACAACACGCCGCGGTTTTTGCCGGATCGCGGCCTTGGCCGCGCGTTGACCCGCGTCGTCGAGCCTGAACCGGCCGAGCAACAGCTCGCGCCGACGACGCCGTTGGATCAAACGGAGTCGGGGCAGATCGTTCAGGGATTCGGGCACGACCACCAGCGCGTCGGCTGTCGCATCGTTGGTCAGCAGCCGCTCTGGCAACAGGCTGCGCATCTGCCTGACCCACCACAGCAGGACGTCATGCAGCATGACCAGCCATCGCGCCCCCCAAGTTACCGACTACCATACCAGTGTGTGCGGTGCGGTAAAGTTCCCACCAGCCGCGTTACTCGTCATGGCGGGCGTGTGGCGGCCACGACACGGGGCGCCGCAGGTCAGCTCGCGAGGTTGTTCAGACTCAGCATGGCAGTCAGTAGCGATGTGACGATTCCCGCAACAGCAATGCCCATGACGATGGTGATTGTCGGAACCAGCAAGGCGACGAGCCGCTCCAGCACCACGCGGGTTCTTTCTTCATGAATGTCGGCGGCGCGCAATGACATCGCGCCGAGTTCCGCGTTCTCTTCACCCAACCGTAACAGATGTGTCGTACGGACCGGGAACACGTGCGCTTCCTCGAGCGGCAGCGCCAGCCCGGCGCCGGCGCGCGCGCTGGCTGCAGCGCGATCCAGCGCCGCGAGTACCGCCAGATTGGCCACCGCCTCCCGAATGATGCCGAGCGCGGCGATCAGCGACACACCGTTCACCAACAGCGTTCCCAGCATCCGGGTGAATCGCGCCGCCTGGATTTCCCGCAGCAGTCCGCCGATGACCGGCAGCCGCAACATCAGCTGGTCAGCCGCCAATCGCGGACGCGGCGCGCGCAACGCGACGCGTACGATCAGGACCAAGAAAAGCAATGCAAGCAACACCAGGAGGCCGTCATGCGAGACGAACGCCCCGGCGTCGATCAGGAACTGCGTCGATCTCGGCAGTTGCGCGCCGCTCTGCTGGAACAAGGGAACGAACTGCGGCACCACACGGGTGAGCAGGAGTGCCACGGCGCCAATCGCCGCCACGACCAGAAGGCACGGATAGATCAGCGCCGATGTGACCGACGCGGTCAGGCGCTGCTGTCGCTCCAGCAGGTCGGCCAAGTGCGCCAGCGTGGACGCAAGCTGCCCACTGGCTTCCCCGGCGCGCACCAACGCCACCTGCAGGCGGGAAAACACACGCGGATACCGGGCCATGGCGGCAGCAAGCGGGCTGCCGTCGCGCACACTGTCGCGCAGTCCCGCGACGACGCTACGCACGCGGGGGTTGGCAGCAGTTTCCTCGAGGAAACGCAGCGCACGGTCCAGATCCTGGCCTGCCGTGAGCATCGTCGCGAGTTCGCGCATGATGTCGGCAACGTCGCGACGGCGCAGCGTCTTACCGAAGCTCAATTCGGCATGCCATAGCGAAGCGAGCCAGGACTCGCGCTCGGCCGGCTCGGCGCGCATCGGAATGCTGCCCTGGCGCTGCAAGGCCGCCACAACGTCGGCTTCCGTGGCCGCTTCCATAACGCCGGTCTGCACGTCGCCGGCGGGGCCGATCGCGCGATAACGGAATGCCGGCACGGCTCAGTTCTCCGCACGCACGCTGCGCACGACTTCCTCGATTGTGGTCTCTCCTGCGAGTGCTGCGTCCAACCCGCACTGAAACAATGGAATCATGCCTGCGCCGATGGCCGCGCGCTCGATGCTGCCGTGATCGGCGCGGGCGAAGATCAGCCGCTCGATCTCCGGATTCAACGCGAGATACTCCGCGATCGCGAAACGGCCGCGATAGCCAGTGTGGCGGCATTCTTCGCAGCCGACCGGGTGATGCAGCAGCACCGCGTTGCCATTGCCACGCGACGCCAGATCGAAGCGGTGGACCAACTCGTCCGGCGCCGGCGCGGGCCGACGGCACGCAGGACACAGCCGCCGCACCAGCCGCTGTGCCAGCACGCCGCGGAGCACCGCCGAGAGCAGATAATCTTCGAGCCCCATGTCGCGCAGCCGCGTCACCGCCGCCGCGGCCGAATTGGTGTGCAGGGTCGAGAGCACCAGGCGACCCAGCAGCGCCGCCTGCGCTGCAACTTCGGCCGTCTCGCGATTGCGGATCTCACCCACCATGATGACATCCGGATCCTGCCGCACAATCGCGCTGAGGAATTCCGCGAACGTCAGCCCGATTTGTTCATGCACCTGCATCTGGGTGATGCCGTGGAGGCGGTATTCGATCGGGTCCTCCACGGTGACGATCTTGCGTTCGATCGAATTCAACGCGAGCAATCCGGTGTAGAGCGTCGTTGTCTTGCCGCTGCCGGTGGGGCCGGTGACCAGCACGATGCCGTTCGGCAATGCCAGCGCCGCCTGGAACTGGCGGATCACGTGTGCGGGCAGGCCAAGCTTCGCGTAATCGAACGCCACAGCTGTGCGATCCAGGATGCGCAGCACCACCGTCTCGCCGTGCAGCGACGGCACGGTGGAAACGCGGAAATCGATCTCCTGTCCGCGCACGGCAAGGCGAATGCGCCCATCCTGCGGCAGACGCCGCTCGGCGATGTCGAGGCGCGCCATGATCTTGATGCGTGACGTGATGGCAGCGGCCAGGCGGCGTGGCGGAGTGTCGGCTTCCTGCAGCACGCCGTCATAGCGGTAGCGGATGCGCAGCCGGTCCTCGAATGGCTCGACGTGAATATCCGACGCGTTCGTTTCCACCGCACGGGTGATGATCTGGTTGACCAGCCGGATCACCGGCGCCTCGCTCGCGAGATCCTTCAATCGCTCGGTGTCATCTTCCAGCGGCGCGCTGGCCGCAGCGTCCGTCTGGCCGTCACCGTCCTGATTGGGATAGAGCCGGTCGAGTGCGGCATCCAGTTCGATCGGGACCGCCACTTCCAGTGCAACGCGGCGACCGGTTGCGGCGGCAATCGCCGCCGGCGTGAAAGCGTCGATCGGATCGGCGATGGCCAGCACCAACGCGTCGTCCGTCACGTCCACCGGCAAGGCGCGTGCCTGGCGCAGGAAGCGCGGCGGCAGACAGTCTGACAACAACGGCGCGTCGGTCGGATAGCGGTTGGGGTTGGCGATCGGCAGGCGGAGCAATGCCGCAAAGCTTTCCGCCAGGCCTCGCTCGGTCAGCAGGCCAAGCTGGATCAGCACATTGTCGAGCCGTTGGCCGGTTTCCGTGGCGACGCGCCGGGCCCGCTCGATCGTCCGTGCGTCGCACTGCCGGTTGTCAACAAGGAACCCAGCGAGCTCCGTGATCGCCTGATCGGGAGACAGCGTTTGCATGCTTTCTCTGGTACCCGCAAACTCTGCTACCGGCAAATCCTGCTACCGGCAAAACGATCGCCACCTTGCGTTTCGCATGACGCCCGCGGCAAATGGGACGTTTTTGACCAGACTGATGAGCGCATACGCCATGCCAGGGTTTGGGTGGCCCGTAACCGATCTGTCGTTATGGCTGGCGCCGCTGGTGTTGGCGCCGTTTGTCGGCAGCTTCCTTGGTGTGTTGGTCGTACGGCTACCGGCTGGCCGTCCGGTCGTGGCGGCGCGCTCGGCATGCGAGACGTGCGGCACACCGTTGACAGCGTTCGAACTGATGCCACTCGCGAGTTATATAGTACAGCGTGGGCGCTGCCGCCATTGCCGCGCCCGGATCGCGCCCTTCCACGTGGCGATCGAGCTTGGGGCAATTGCTGTTGCGGTGTGGGTGCTGTGCGCGGAAACCGATCCCGACCGCATCTGGATTGACTGCATGCTTGGGTGGATGCTGCTTACACTCGCGTACATCGACTGGAAATGGATGCTGCTGCCGGATGTCCTGACTCTGCCGCTGCTGCTAGCCGGTCTGATCTTCACGCTTCTGTCACAATCTGACGCGGTGGCGCTGCATGCCGCTGCAGCTGCGGTGGGATATGTCGGATTCCGTGCTATCGCATGGCTGTACCGACTGGCACGAGGACGCGACGGCATGGGTGGCGGCGATGCGAAACTGTTCGGCGCGGCCGGTGCCTGGCTTGGGCCGGGCGCACTGGCGCCGCTGCTCCTGCTCGCAGCGATGCTGGGGATCGTCTTGGCGGGTGCGCTTGCAATATCCGGCCGCCGGATGTCGGCGACGACGGCGCTACCGTTCGGGTCCTGTATCGCGGTGGCGTTCTGGGTGCTCTGGCTGCATGGCGGAGGGATGGCATGGCTCGGGTAGCGCTTGGCGCCGTATCGCTGTTGTTACTGCTGCTGTTCGCGGGCTTTGCCCCACACGCCCGTGCCGGGAAACCTGGGCCGATCTGTCGCGAACCATCTGTGATCGATGTGATGACGCGCGAACTGCGCCGGCGCGACCCCTACGTGCGCGTCGAGCGGCGACTGATCGCGGAGTATCCCAGCGTCACACCCGATGTGGTGCTGTGCGGCGTTTTGGCGCAAACGCTGCGTTACGACGCATCCCGCAGTGACGGCGTGCCGCTACGCTATAGCGCGCTCCATGAATTCCGCGTGCGGGCTGTGCTGGACGGGTACGTCGTGGAGTTCGAGCGGTAGGCTCGGTACGATGTACAATGGCGACGCGGACCGGCGCGAGCGCGGCTTCACACTAATTGAACTGATCGTGGTGCTTGTCGTACTCGGCCTGGCACTCAGCATGGTGCTGGGACAAGGTGTGGCGCGGAGCCCCACGTTGCAGTTCGACTCGGCGGTGCGTCAGGTGGCGGGCGCGCTGCGGGTGGCCCGGTCGCGGGCCATTGCTGACGACCGGTTGGTACCGGTGATCTTCGCGCCGGGCGGCTTCCAGCTGGATCAGGGGACCGCGATCGCGTTTGCGCCGGAGATATCGTTGAGCGGCAACCGACTAATCGATTTCACGCCGGACGGGGGATCGTCGGGGGGGCAGGTCACGCTGCGCATGGGAAGCCGAGAAATGATAATCGGCGTGGACTGGCTCACCGGGCGGGTGGCACTGTCGGAGCACGGGTGAATCGCTTCCACCCCGATGCCAGATGGTGCCGGAAGCTTCCCGCGTTGCTGGACGCCCCCGGACGGTCCCGAGCGCTCCCAAGGTCTCCGCCCTTGCCGTGCCAGCGGTGACCGCCAACAGTCGCCCCGCCGCGGTTTATCAACGACTAGGGGAGCCCCATGCCCGCACGACAATTGCCGCGCCGTCCCGTCATCCAGGCCGTGTCGTGTCTCGTGACCGCCCTCCTGGGTCGAGGCGCGGCGGCGCGTGATTCCATTCGCGTCGGCATGATCCCTGACGCCGGTTCAACGCAGCTCTCCGTTGAGCAAAAGGCGCCGCTCCAAGACTATCTGGCGAAATCCATGGGCCAGTCGGTCGAACTCATCATCCCAACCAACTACAACGCCACAGTGGAAGGACTCGGCAACGACTCGCTCGATTTCGCGTATCTCGGTGGCCTGACATACATCAAGGCACATGCGCGATATGGCGTGCTGCCGATCGTCCAGCGCGAAAGTGACCGCCAGTTCCACGCACTGTTCATTGCCCACACTGGTACCAACATCAAGACGTTGAAGGACCTCAAAGGACGCACCTTCGCCTTTGGTGACATCAACTCCACCAGCGGCCATCTGATGCCCTACGCGACATTGCTGCATGCCGGCATCAACCCCGACAAGGATCTGCAATACCGCTATACCGGCACCCATCTGGCCACGGCGAAGGCGGTCGAGGCGGGTGTGGCCGACGCCGGCGCGATAGACGAAAGCGTCTATCACGCCATGTTGCAGGCCGGACAGCTCGACAAGACCAGGGTTTACGTATTCTACACCACGCTGCCCTTCGTCGATTACGTCTGGGTTGCACGCGAGCAGATCGACGCCGCGACCCGCAACAAGTTCGCCGCGGCCTTCCTTGCCCTGCAGTCTCCCCGCGACGGCAAGATCCTGGGCATTCTGCGCGGCAAGCAGTTCGTCAGTGCCGATGACAATGAATACGACCCCCTCCGTCGCGTCGCCAAAGCAGTGAAGTTGTTCTGATGCTCGCCCGATGCTGTCGATTGAAGGCCTGACCGTCCGTTACGGCAAAGGTGCACCGCCCGCACTGCGTGACCTGTCGCTCTCGGTCGCCGCCGGTGAACGCGTCGCCCTCGTTGGTCCCAGCGGTTCCGGCAAAACGACACTGTTCCGCGCGATCAGCGGCTTCGTGCCGATCGAGGCCGGACGCATCCTGATCGCCGACGCCGACATCACGCGTGCGCGGGGCCAGCAATTGCGGGCGATGCGGCGTGGCATCGGGGTGATCGCCCAGCA
>JASHVB010000692.1 GCA_030039695.1 Acetobacteraceae bacterium | reverse complement strand
TGCACGTGCAGCCATGGAAGTGCTTCAACGATGCCTGGGTCGCATCCGGCATGACGACCTCGCAGGCACGCACTTTCAGTTGATCCCGCGGAACGGCGGCGAGCTGGCTCCCCATTCCCAGGAAGCCGCCGACCGACAGCACAGCAACCGCCGCCTTGTGGTCGGGGCCGGTCGCCGCGGAGTTGGTGGCTGCGCGGTCGCCCGCGGTTACCGCGGGCGCCACCAGCAGGGCTGCCGGCGCAATCATCGGGACGAATGCAGAATCGGACAGAGTCCGTCCCGTCGCCACGTAAACCTGTGCCGTACCAACGGGACGGCTGTCCCCCGGTTGTCCACACCCGAGCAAGCGTGAAGCCGCGACGGTCCCATGATAGAAGACTGCGCGACATCGTGAACAGACGGCGTACGGCGCCCGGAGGCTGACATGCCATCTCAAAGAGACACGCACAACCGCAAGACGGAGGCGGTGATGGCGATGCGGCCTAGCTGGCGCGGACATTTGCGCCTGGCGCTGGTGACGTGCCCAATCGCGCTGCATGCCGTCACGCGCGCCAGCGGCGAACTGCACTTTCATTTTATCAATCCCAAGACAGGACACCGTGTGCGCATGGTCACACTTGATTCAGAGACCGATGAGGAAGTGGCACGCCGTGATCTGGTGAAGGGCTATGAGTTCGAAAAGCACCGCTATGTGCTGCTGGACGACGAGGATTTTGAACAGGCGCGAATCGAGTCATCGTCCACCATGACGGTTGCTAAGTTCGTCGACCGCGGCTCGATCGACCCGATCTGGTTCGAGAGCAGCTACTACGTCGCGCCGGATGGCGAGGCAGGGCAGGACGTCTTCGTCGTGCTGCGCGATGCATTGCAGGACAGCCGCTGCGTGGCGTTATCGCGCGTGGTGATGGCGCGGCGCGAGCGCGCGGTGGCGATCCTGCCCATGGGCAAGGGCATGGTCTGCCATACGCTGCACGAACCGCGCGAACTGTACGATGAGAAACCGCTGTTCGACACGATTCCGGCGAAGGCGACGGATGCGGAAATGGTACGGCTGGCAAAGCAGCTCATCGAACGCCAGATTGGTAAGTTTGCGCCCGAGGACACCGAGGATCGGTACGAGACGCGCCTGCGCGAAGTGATCGACGCCAAGCTGCGCGGCGAAGGCATTATGCCGCAGGCAGCTGAAGAGCCGAGCCGCGACAACGTCATCGATCTGATGGCGGCGCTGAAAGCGAGCCTCAACCGGAAGACAGGCGCGAAGACGGCACAACGTCGTCAGTCGACGCCGGCACGAAACGGGCGGGCGAAGCGCAAGGCACCCGCAAGGAAGCGGGCATGAGCGAAGCTCGCGACGGAAAAACACACCCGCCTCCGCCTCCTCTGGGGGAGATGCGTCCGAGGTCGCAATGCGCCTAGCCAATCGGGTCGACCCTCCCCCCGAAACCCTCACGCAGGTGGACGGGAAGTCTGCGAGCAATCCAGGGCTGGTCCAACTGCGAACCCGAGCCTCGACAGCCCGCGTGCCATCCGGTGGCGGTCCCTCATGCTCCCGCATCTGCCTCCGTTCGTTTTGAATCACCCGTTGGCACGACGAACCGCTGCAATCTTCGTTGCGCCGGCAGCGCGTAAGATCGCTTCAGCTTTGGACAGTTTGGCGGGCGCCGGCGCGCGCACTGAGAGGATCAGCACGCCGTATGGTGCATCAACGTCGCGGCGCTCCCGCTCTGCGTCATTTGCCGCGGTGCTGGCGGCGTAGGTCGCGCCGCCGCAGCACGGGATGCATCGGCGGCCGCGACGGCTGGCGCCGTCGCACCACCCGTGCCGATCGTGATGCCAGCGGCGGCCAGGACCGCGGCCGTCGCTGCGCCGCTGGTGTGCAGCGTGCGGGCTTGACGCGTATCATCCTCAGTATCGGCAGGCCGCGCACCGGAATCGGCGCCGGACTGCCCGACGTGGAAGGCGAGTTCGGCAAGCTCAGATCGCGCTCGCCTGGCAGAAAGTCGCGTGCCGAACGGGCGCACTCCGCAACGTCGTCCGGATTCCGCTGAGAGCCGCGCGGTGGTCGCACATCCCGGCCACAGCGCTGAATTGTCGTGAGCCCGCCTGCAGAGCGTAAACGACAGACGCCGGTTGCGTCCGATCCGGTCGCAGTGCGGCCGGCTGCATCGGCGGTTGCCTTCACGTTTGCCGTGATGCGTGGTGCGCCGTCTCAGGCGTGCAGTATCGCTCGTACCGTCGCTGCGTTCGGGATTGGCGCAACGGCGCCGTATCCCGTGCATGTCAACGCGGCAGCGACGCTCGCATAGCGCGCTGCATGTTCTGGCGAATCGCCCGCAAGAATGCGCGCGAGGAACGCGCCACAGAACGCGTCCCCGGCGCCGGTGGCGTCCACTGCCAGCACCCTGTGTGGCGCAATCAGCACGCGCTGGTGCGCATCGGCGAAATACGCGCCGGACTCGCCCATCTTCAGCACCACGACCTTGCTTCCGAGATGCAGGTAGAAATCCAGTATCGCATCAGGATTGCTGAGGCCGGTCAGCACCAGGGCATCTTCCATGCCAGGAAATGCAAAATCGACGTTCGCCATCGCCGCATGCATCACCGCCGCGGCACGGGCTGGCGGCCACAGGCGCGGACGGTAATTGGTGTCATATGCGACTCTTCCTCCGCGTCGTCGCATGATGTCGATCGCCGCGAACACGGCATCGGCCGCAGAGCTCGAAATGCCCTGACTGATGCCGGATGCGTAGAAGATCTTAGCGGCTTCCAATGCTTCTTCCGGCAGGTCCGCCGGTTCGTAACGAGCAGCCGGGGAATCCTTCCGATAGTGCAGGAAATGATGGCCTTTCGCGTCATGCGTGACAAAGTATATGCCCGTTTGCGCATCCCCGGTGCGCATAACGGTGGCCGTATCCACGCCCTCGCGCTGCCATAACGCCATGAAACTGTCGCCGGGCGCGTCCTTGCCGATCGCGGTGATGTAGCCGACCGACGCGCCCTGTCGCGCGGCAGCAATGGCCGCATTCGACGTGTCGCCACCATGGCCTTCCAGGTAGTGAACGGTTCCGTCCGGCAGCGGTGGAAGCTGGTTGAATTCCAGCATCGGCTCGCCCATGCACAACAGGTCCGCCATCAGGCCAGCACCTGCCGCGCGGCAGCCTCGATCGCCGCCCGATCGCCCGACGCGACGCGTCTCTCATCCACCAGCGCGCCGCCCATGCCAACGAAGGCGGCGCCGGCAGCGAGATACGCCGCGAGATTGCCCGACTCGACACCGCCAGTCGGACAGAATGCGACGCGCGGCAACACGCTACAGAGCGCGCGGATATGCGCTGGACCGCCGACTGAGGACGCCGGAAATACCTTCACCACGTCGGCGCCAGCGGCCAGCGCGGCGCGCACTTCGGTGGGCGTGACCGCGCCGAGCATCAGCGCCGCACCAGCGGCGCGGCATGGCTCGGCCAGAGTCGCATCGACCCACGGCGCGACGATAAAGCGGGCGCCGGCAGCAAGGCATGCATCGGCGGTAGCACGATCCGGCACGGTTCCGGCGCCGACCAAGAGCGCCGGGTCGGCCGCGAGCTCGCGGATCAGCGCGGGTGCGTCAGGAACAGTCATGGTGATTTCGAAGATACGCACCCCCGCGTCGCGCAGCCATTGGACCGCAGTGCTGGCATGGACCGCGCGGGTCGTACGCACCACTGGCACGACGCGCGCGGCACGGAACCTCTCGATGAGCGCGTGGGTCATGTGATCCTCCCGTCACCGCAGACGTGACCACTGACATGACGCATTTTCAAACGCCATATCAAGATTCGGAGGTGGCTCGTCGTGGCTAGGCGAAGCAGCGGCCTCGCCCCCGTCACGCGCGATAGGGCCTCGCTTTGGTCTCAGAGCGGAGACAGGTTCGCGTCTCACTGGCGCTACCCCGGCGGCTCTCACCACCGTCGCATCCCGCAGGATCACCCGGGCCGCTGCGTGGTCGCGATCGTGGACCACGCCACAATGGTCACACACCCAGGTGTCAATTCCCGGCCGGAGCCTCGGTCCGACCCAACCGCAATCCGGGCAGACGCCGGTGCTG
>JASHVB010000691.1 GCA_030039695.1 Acetobacteraceae bacterium | reverse complement strand
TCGTGCAGCCATGCGTGCCGGGACCTTCTGCGCGCTGCCTCGCGCGATGCTGGAAGTATAGCCCGGAAGTGGTTTGAGGCAGAAGGGGATTTTCGCGGGGGCTTATCACTCGCCGGATGTCACGAGGTGCCCGGCACTGTGGGCCCAAGGGCTTGAGGCGGGGTTCGTCGATCGCACACGGCGTGGCGCGGCTGCAGGTTCGATCGTGCCGCATATGGCTCAACCGGTGATTTTGTGTCCGGACGCCATGCGGTGCGACCGACCTGGCCGCTGGCGGTGGGAGAACCGCACCAGCCTGGGCGACCGATCGCGCGAGCCTCCTGTTGGCCGGGGCAGCAGCGGGCCCTTGCCACGTGCTCGGCTGGCTACTTCCCGAACCTTCTTTTCCTCTGCTGAAACGCCCGCACCGCCCGCAGAAAATCGATCTTCCGCAGCGCCGGCCACAGCACGTCCAGAAAGTAGAACTCGCTGTACGCGCTCTGCCATAGCAGGAACCCGGACAGCCGCAGCTCTCCGCTGGTGCGAATGATCAGATCCGGCTCCGGGGCCTTCAGATACATGTGTCGGCTGATCGTCTCGAGATCCAACCGCTCTGCCACCTCTGCCAACGTCTCACCATGCTCTGCCGCCTCCAGCAGCATGGCGCGCACTGCGTCCGCGATCTCCTCCCGCCCGCCATACGCCACCGCGATGGTCAGCAGCATTGCGTCGTAACCCGCGGTCGCCTCCTCTGCCGCGCGGATCGCCTCGCGTGTGCCGGCAGGGAGCCCTGCCGTTCGCCCAATCGCCTGCACCCGCACCCGTCGCCGGTGGATCTGCGGATCGACCGAGAGCTGCCGCAGCTTCGCCTCCACGGCCCCCAGGATGCCGGCGACCTCCACCGGGGAGCGCGCCAGATTGTCGGTGGAGCATACCCACAGCGTCACCGCTGGGATCGAGAGTTCGCCACACCAGTCCAGCACCGAGTCGAGCTTGCGCGCGCCAAGTTCGTACACCTGGGCTGGATCCTCGACCCCCCAGAGCTGCCCCCAGCGTCGGTTGCCATCCAGTATCAGTCCCACATGCCGCGGTGGCGCGCAGGCCTGCACCTGGCCCAGCAACCGCTGCTCGTACACCGTGTAGATCGGATGCGTCACCGCCGCCGGCAGGATGTGGCGCAGCCGGCGCAGCGACAGCCGCCAGTCCGCGCGTGGCGGGGCAACGCGCGGCAGGACGGGCGGGTCAAGGATCGGCTGGTGCATCGGGAGCGCAACGAGGAATCCGCCGTGCAATCTTGTGCAGCGGCCCGGTCAGAGCAAGTCGCAATGTGCCACCCATCGTCTGATTACGAGGTCATCGGGCTGTAGCAATTCCCGCGCGGGATTGCTTCGGCCGGACGGCCGAGAAACGACCGGCCTCAGAACACTTGCTCTCCGTGTAGCACGATATCCAGCCCCTCGCGTTCCTGCTCGCGCGTCACCCGCAGCCCGATCACCCGGTCGATCAGCATGAGCAGCACGAAGCTCACCCCGCCGCAGTAGCAGAGTGTCACCACGACGCCGATTGCCTGCACCGCCAGCAGCGCCTCGCCAGCGATCTCCTTGCCAGCGGGATGAGCGGCCGACGCCGTCAATGGCCCGAATGCACAAACGCCCGTCATCAAAGTGCCGACGATCCCGCCGACGCCGTGCACGCCGAACACGTCCAAGCTGTCGTCGTAGCCCAGAATCGGCTTTGCCACGGTGACCGCCCAGAAGCACACCACGCCTGCAACGATGCCGATCGCCAGCGCCGGACCCGGCAGCACAAAGCCGGCGGCAGGTGTGATCGCTACGAGCCCCGCAACCGCGCCGGAGATCGCGCCCAGTACGGACGGTTTCGCGCGCAGGAACCACTCGGCAAAGCTCCAGGAGAGCGTGGCGCCGGCAGCCGCCATCTGGGTCGCCAGCACCGCCATGCCGGCGCGGGCATTGGCGCCCAACGCGCCACCCGAGTTGAAGCCGAACCAGCCCACCCACAGCAGCGAGGCACCGATCACCGCATACGACAAATTCCACGGCGCCAGGTTCTCGTGTCCGTAGCCGACGCGCCGCCCCAGTACCAGGGCGCACATCAGCCCGGTGACGCCAGAGTTGATTTCCACGACCGTGCCGCCGGCGAAATCGGCCACGCCAAGATTGTTGAGCCAGCCATTGGCGCCCCATACCCAGTGCGTGAGGGGCGCATATACCAGCAGAGACCACAGCGTCATGAACATCAGCAGGGCCGAGAATTTCATGCGATCGGCGAACGCGCCGGTGACCACGGCAGGTGTGATGATGGCGAAGGCCATCTGGAACAGCACGAACACGCTTTCCGGGATGGCGGTGGGCGTCGGATTCGCCGTGCCGGCACCGAGCGTAAACGCCTTGTCCCAATCGGCGCCCAAACCATTCAGGAGAAGCCGCGACGCGTCGCCGATCCAGGCATTGCCGTTGCCGAACGCGAGCGAATAGCCAGCGATCATCCACACCACGGTCATCAGCGCGCAGAGGCTGAACGACTGCATCATCGTGGCCAGTACGTTCTTCTTGCGCACCATGCCGGCATAGAACAAGGCCAGGCCGGGAACGGTCATCAGCACAACGAGCGTGGTGCTGACCAGCATCCAGGCGACGTCGCCTGGTTCGATATGTTGCATGCGAGGGACCTCAGGTTTCGCCGGCGCACACCAAAAAGTGTGCCAGGAACGGCGGGTTGCCGAAGTACTCGCACGGGGCCAGTTTGCCAATCGAATAGGCAGCCGGTTTTGCCGCCGTATCGGGCACTTGCCAACGCGGCCGGCGCGGTCGCGGGTGGGTCTGCTGCCGCGTTTCTGTGCAGAAAGGGGCCGCGACGACATGAGCGAAACAATCTCGGCCGAGGTCTGCATTATTGGGGCCGGCCCGGTCGGCGGCACGCTGGGCTGTCGCCTGGCGCAGGCCCGCATCCCCACGGTGGTGGTGGATCACGCGGCGCTGCCACCCATGGCGCATCCGGCATTCGATGGCCGTGCTTATGCCATCGCTGCCGGCTCGCGCCGGCTGCTGATTGAATCAGACGTATGGGATCGGCTGCCCGATCCGCCCAACCCAATCCTCGGCATCCGTGTCAGTGACGGACGGCTTGGACGGCCGCCGTCGCGCCTGCACCTGCATTTCGACCATCGCGAAGCCGGCAGCGGCGCCGGTCCGTTCGGCTGGATGGTGGAGGCGCGCGGGCTGCGGGTGGCGCTGAACGCGCACCTGCACGCGCTGCCCGCGTTGCAGGTGTTCGCGCCAGCGCACGCCGAAGTGGAGCGGCGTGAAGACGGCGCGACGGTGCGTATCGCCGGCGGCCCGACGGTACAATGCC
>JASHVB010000690.1 GCA_030039695.1 Acetobacteraceae bacterium | reverse complement strand
GTGGAAACTGTCTCGCTGCGCCGCTCGCGCGTGCTGGGTGGGCGTGAATGGGTCCGCCTCGGCGCTGCGGAGTTGGCCCTGGATTGCTTGCGTCGCTTCCTGCATCGGTTGCCCGTGGTCGAGCGTATCGACTTCGAGAAGACCTGAAAGCACGCGCATGGACGACCGGATCGACAGCCCGTACGCGTGGCTGCGCCTTGGCATCATCGTCGCGCTGTCAACCGTTGGTGGCGTCGGCATCGTGATGATGGCGACATTGTTCGGCATCGCGGTCGGCCGCTGGTTGTCCGGAGCGATCTTCGATCTCACTGGTTGCTACGAGGCTGCCTTCGTCAACGGCGGCGCGTGGAATCTTCCCAACGCCCTCATCGCCGGATGGCTGCTGATGAGGCCGTCCCGCGGTACGCCTTTCCCGTTTGCGGGAGAGGTCGGCGTCGGGTGAAGGACCCGCCGGTCGCAGACATTTCTCTGCTTGCGTCCCCGCCGCCCAAGTCCTATCCGCCCCTCATGTCCGCAGAATCTGAGCTCCGCCGCCTGCTCGACATCATGGCCGCCCTGCGCGACCCGGCGACCGGCTGCCCATGGGACAAAGGCCAGACCTTCGACACCATCGCGCCATACACGCTCGAAGAAGCCTACGAAGTCGCCGATGCCATCACTCGCCGCGACTTCGCCGCGCTGCCCGGCGAACTCGGCGACCTCCTCTTCCAGGTCGTCTACCATGCGCGGATGGCCGAGGAGGAACGCCGATTCGCCTTCGCCGACGTCGCCCGCGCCATCGCCGACAAAATGATCCGCCGCCACCCGCACGTTTTCGGCGACGCTGCGGCGCGCGACGCTACCACGCAGCACGTCGCGTGGGAGGTGCAGAAGGAATTCGAACGTGCTGCCCGCGCCGAAACCGGCGCCCTGGCCGGTGTGCCGCTGGCGCTGCCCGCGCTCACGCGTGCCGAGAAATTAACCGCACGTGCCGCGCGCGTCCGCTTCGACTGGCCGAACGCTGAAGCCGTGCTAGAAAAGCTGGACGAAGAAGTCGGCGAGCTGCGTGCGGAACTTCCCGCCGCGGACCAAGCGCGGCTCGCGGATGAAGTCGGCGATTTGTTATTCGTGCTGGCCAATCTCGCACGGAAGCTGAAGCTCGATCCGGAGGCCTGTCTGCGCCACGCCAACGAGAAGTTCGCACGTCGCTTTAATGCCATGGAGCAGCATGCAGAGCGCGACGGACGATCGCTGACGGAAATGACGTTGGAAGACATGGAAGCGCTTTGGCAGACGGTGAAGCGCGATGAACAGCGATGACAGCCAACCCGATTGGCGCAGGCTGAATCGAGCGAACTGGGATGAACGCGTCCCGATCCATTTGGGACCGTGCGGCTACGATGTCGCCGGCCTGCTCAATGGTAGAGCGCAACTAAATGCGATCGAAGAATCCGAGCTTGGCCCGGTCGTTGGACTGCGCGTGTTGCACTTGCAGTGTCATTTTAGGCTCGATACGCTCGTCCTGGTGCAACATGGCGCGACCGCGGTGGGTCTCGACTTCTCCGCGCCGGCGATCGACGCGGCACGCGACCTTGCGGATCGGCTCGGCGTCGCGGGTCGCGTACGGTTCGTGCTTGCCGACTTGTATGGCGCCACCGCGGCTATCCCCGAATCTTCGTCGTTCGATGTGGTGTTCGTGACTTGGGGGCACTGCCCTGGCTGCATGATGTCGCTGGCTGGGCAAGGACCGTCGCGCATTTCCTCAAGCCCGGCGGCTGGGTTTACCTCGCCGAGGGCCATCCGGCCGCGCTGGTGCTGGATGACGAACAGCGCAGGGTGCCAGAGGGATGCCGGGCTTCTTCGCGCCGTATTTTCATGACCGGCCGCTGCTGCTGAATGACGCGACCGATTACATGGACCGTGATGCGCGTTTGACGCACTCGGCGACGTGCCAGTGGATCCATCCGGTCGGCAAGGTCGTCACGTCGTTGATCGATGCTGGCCTGCGTCTTGACTGGCTGCATGAACATCCTGCCGTCGCGTGGCGGATGTTTGCCTGCCTTGTGAAGGACCATGTCGGATTGTACCGTTGGCCAGACCAACCATGGCTGCCGCTGGCATATTCTTTGCGCGCGACGAAGCCGCTCCTTTGACAAGGGTCCAACGTTCCCGTCGCGCTGGCTCTATCACGCTAGATGCTGGAGCCGATCCTTTGGTCCGCCGTGGGTTTTCCTCGGTCTCCGGCTGGAAGGAGACGTCACCCGCGTGGGCAGCGCCGCTCAGCTTCCCGGTGCGCCTGCACATCACGCCAAACAAGCATATCTGGCGCCGTGGTAATGTGCTGATGTGCCGGGATGGACCCGAGCTCAAGCAAGGATTTCGCCTGTATCTTGCCCACGATCTGTGCCCGACAAACCTTCACGGTGATTTCGCTTAGACGGAGTGTGGCGGCAATCTGCTTTGAAGGCTGACCTCTAGCGACCATATCCATGACGCTGGCGTTCGCGGACGGAGAGCCGCTCGTGCCTGCCGCGCAGGTCTACGATCGCCATCATATCACGACGCCGAGTTTGAGATTTTTCGAGACTGGCATAGATTGCATCGAGCAGATCTTGATCCTTGAATGGCTCTGCCAGAAATTCGACAGCGCCAACCTTCACGGCGCAGACAGACATCGGGATATCTCCATGCGCCATGATGACCGCGACCGAATCTCGGCGCGCAACGTCAAGAATTCCTGCTGGGCGTCTAAGACGTTCCTGCCTGACATTCTGACGTCCAACACCATGCAGATTGGGGTATCAGGAATCAGATAGGCCAAGAATTCGTGGGTCGACGCGGCGGTGTGCGTGTTCAATCCGACGGAGTTGAAGAGACTGGTCAACGCTTTGCCGACCCATCCGCAAACTCCTTGCGCTGGATGCTGCGGATGACGTGCCATGACACGGCGTGGATGGTACGAGGATAAATCAAACCGGCAGCCTGATCCGCGCGCGAAGGCCGCCGAGCGGGCTTTCCTCCAACACGATGTCGCCGCCATGCGCACGCACGATGTCGCGCGCTATCGTTAGTCCCAGGCCGGTGCCACCGTCTTCACTACTCTCGAACGGCCGGAACACGCTCTCGCGACGCTCCGGCGAAATACCCGGCCCGTCATCGTCGACCGTCACCTGTACCGCGCGTCCCTGCCGCACCGCAGCCAGCGCGATATGGCGCGCATGTCGCCGCGCATTGTCCACTAGATTGGTGATCGCCCGTCGCACCGCGTCGACGCGGAGCAACAGGGTCAGCGTCGGCGGAGCCTGTACAGACACATCGGCGCCAGCACGTCGCGCGCCGGCGGCAACTTCCTCCAGTACCGCCGACAGGTTGGCCGTTTCAGCTTGCTCCAGGCCTTCACCACGGGCGAAGGCGAGGTAGGCGCCGATCATCCGCTCCATCTCCTCGACGTCGGCCTGCATTTCGGCAACGTCTTCACGCGTGTCTTCACGCGGCGGCAGCATCGCCAGGGCCAATTTCAACCGCGTCAGTGGCGTGCGCAGGTCGTGCGACACGCCCGCCAGCATCTCCGTCCGCTGTAACAGGAAGCGGCGAATGCGCTCATGCATGCGGTTGAATGCGGTAGCGGCCTTGCGCACCTCAACCGCGCCTTCCGGGCGGATCAGGCCGATGTCGCGGCCCATGCCGAACGCTTCCGCGGCTTCGGACAATCGGCGAATGGCGCGCACCTGATTGCGCATGAACAACGCCGCAATCGTGAAGACGAGCGCCGCAGTGCCCCCGATCCACAATACGTAGATGTAGATGGCCCCGGCGTACAGCCGCTTGCGTGGCACTGCGATTTTCATCACTCCATGCGGAAGCTGCAGTTGCACCAGCACCGACTGAGAATCGGATGTCCAGTCGGTATAGAACTTCCGCTTGAACTCTTCTCGCAGCGCCGCGGTCAGATCGTCATCCATCGGTCCCAGGATGTTCACCGACTCGGTGTCAGGCAGTGTCGCGCCGTCATCGATGGAAATCGCCAGGCCGAACTGGCGATACGATTGGTCGAGAATCCAGTCGTGATTTTCCTTGCCTGGGAAACGCTGCATCAGTGCCAGCGTCAAGCCGAGCTCGCCAGCAACCGCGCTGGACAGGCGGCGCGACACCAAGTCGAGATTGCTGCCGTAGAAAAGCTGTAGTGCCACCGCTTCCAACAGGATCAATGGCAGCAGGATCATCAGCAGGCTGCGCCCGAGCAAAGAGCGCGGCAGGAACCGCTTCACCCATCCGCCATTTCCGGGCCAGTAGCGTAATCGCACCTGTGTTCCTCAATCTCAGCGATCTGACCTCGCCTATGGGAGCGGGTAGGTGGAGGGTATCACGGTCGCACCGTTGCCCTAACCCAGCCGCGAAGCGGGAGGGGCAGGCATACGTCACGCTCCCGGCTTCAAGACATAGCCGCGGCCGCGCACCGTGTGCAGGAAGCGCGGCTCGCGCGCATCGACCTCGATCTTGCGGCGCAGCCGCGTGACCTGCACATCGATGGCGCGTTCGCCGGATTCTTCCGTGCCGAGGGCGGCGGCGATTTCCTCGCGCGAGAGCACTTCGCCGGGCTTGCGCGCCAGGGCGGTCAGCAGCGCGCCTTCGCCGCCAGTCAGGCGCACGATGCCGTCGGGCCCGGTCAGCTCGCCACGCACCGGGTCGAAGCTCAGCTCGCCGAGGGTGAGCGGACCCGGCGGCGCTTCATGCGCGGGTGCCGGCGCGCGGCGCAGTATAGCGCGGAGGCGCAGCACCAGCTCGCGCGGCTCGAACGGCTTGGGCAGGTAGTCGTCGGCACCGTCTTCGAAACCGGCGATGCGATCTTCCGGCGTGCCGCGGGCGGTCAGCATCAGCACCGGCAGCTCATGGCCGTGGTCCCGGCGCAGCGCCTCGGTCATCGACAGGCCGCTTTCACCGGGCATCATCACGTCCAGCACCATGAGATCCGGATTGATTACACGCAGTTTGGTCCGCGCGTCGGCGGCATTGTCCGCGGTGGTGACACGGAAGCCCGCGCCGGCGAGGTAGCGCGAGAGCAGGCCGCGCAGCCTTGCGTCGTCATCCACCACCAAGATATGTGCGTCGTCCGCCATCACACCGGGCTCTTGCTTTTGCTGGGGCAGCGGCCATGCGTCGCCTCGATATAGGCGCGCGCTGCATCATCCATGACCGCCTGCATGACCCGGCGGAAACCTTCCACCGCGGCTGGGCCGGCGTCGCGATATGCGGGGGCGAGGCGCTCGCGCTGGCTTTCGAAGCAGCGTCGTTCCAGTGCTTCGCCGGCCGAAGTCAGGGTCAGCAGGCGCTGGCGACGATCCTCGCGGCCGGGAGCCTGAGCGACGTAACCGCGCTCAACCAACGCGCCCAGCACGCGCGCCAGTGACTGCTTGGTGATGCGCAGGATCAGTAGCAGATCGGAGACTGTGATGCCGGGATTGCGGCCGATGAAATGCAACGCACGGTGATGCGCGCGGCCGAAGCCGAGCTCCACCAGGATCACGTCGGCGGCATTCGTGAAGTCGCGGTAGGCGAAGAACATCAAGTCCTGGGCGAGGCGCATGTCCGCCTCGCGCGAGCCGGTGACGCCGGAGCGGGCATCGCGTTTCGGTTCCAGCATCCCGACGCCGCCGCGGGGGCGGGCGGGATCGATCGTGGCGCCCTTCGGATCGGGCATGGCAGACATTCCTTCGATGGCGCTCTAGTTATGTCAGCATTGTTGACGTAGTAACGTGCGCATTATACGGTGCCGTTCCAGGAAGCAATAATCTTGCGAGGATTACGGCCATGGCGCTTCTTCCTTTCGACGACCGGGACGGCTGGATCTGGATGGACGGCAAACTCGTCCCCTGGCGTGACGCGAAACTGCACGTTCTGTCGCATGGGCTGCATTATGCCAGTGCCGCGTTCGAAGGCGAACGGGCCTACAGAGGCCACGTGTTCCGGTTGCGCGACCACACCAACCGGCTGATCAACTCCGGGCGCATCCTGGGCTTCGAGCTGCCCTACACCGCCGACCAAATCGACGCGGCGCACCGTGAGGTGCTGGAGGCGAACGGCCTGACCGACGGCTACGTCCGGCCGATCGCCTGGCGTGGATCAGAGATGATGGCGGTGTCGGCGCAGCAGACCTCGATCCACATGGCGATCGCCGCCTGGCCGTGGCCGGCCTATTTCGCTGCGGACAAGATGACGGGCATTCGCATCGGCATCGCCGAATGGCGACGGCCATCGCCGGAGACTGCCCCGGTGCACGCGAAGGCAACCGGTCTCTACATGATCGGTACGATATCGAAGCATAAGGCCGAGGCGGAGGGCTGGAACGATGCGCTCTTACTGGATTGGCGCGGGCGGGTTTCCGAGGCAACCGGGGCGAACATTTTCTTCGTTATGGATGGCGAACTCCATACGCCAACGCCGGACTGCTTCCTGGATGGAATCACGCGACGCTCGGTGATGAGTCTGGCCAAGAAGCGACAGATCAGGGTGGTGGAGCGGCCGATCGAGCTGACGGAGTTGGCACATGCAAGCGAATGCTTCCTCGCCGGCACAGCGGCGGAGGTGACGGCCGTGCGGGAGATCGGCGCGTATCGGTTCACGCCGGGATCGATCACCGAGACGTTAACGAAGGATTACGACGCCCTGGTCGTGCAGTCGCCGGAAGAGGTGGCGAGAGTGGTGGCGGAGTAAGAGCCCTCTCTCTCGTCTATTGACTTGTGTGGTTGACGGCCATCCTGACGGTAGGTCGCGGCGGTCCTTTCTGCAGCGGTTTCCGGATGATGCGCTGTGCTGGGTGCGTCTCGAAGCCTTGTGCTAGCCGCAGGGACCCCTCTGTCCCGGCCGCGGCAGTACGTCGACCGACACTTGGGACAGCACTGGAGGCGACATGCCTGCCGTCGTGGACGTGGTTCACCGCGTACCATCTAGTCGCCACCAGCAGCACGAGCGTCGCGTCGGTCAAATGCTTGGTGAACGTCTAGGGCGTGGCCGGAAGACCGCGTGGTTCCTCGGCCGGTGTGTCCACAGCGCGACGGCGGGGAAGACGGCGCGCTGAACGGCAACAGCGCCGACGCGCCTGGCTGATGCCGAATCAGTCGATCGGCTGCTGCTGGCACCCTGACAGCCCGGTTGCCGCCGCGGCGGCTGGCCCGTAGCGTCCGCCGCTGCCGCAGAAAGGACGCTTTATGCCCATCCGTGCCGTCTGCTTCGACGTGGGAGAAACGCTGATCAACGAGACCCGCCACTGGGACGGCTGGGCCGATTTCCTTGGCGTGCCGCGCCTGACTCTGTTCACTGCGCTCGGCGTCACTATGGAGCGCGGCGAATCGCTGCGCCGCGTGTTCGAAATCTTCCGCCCTGACCTCGACTTCGCCAATGTCCGCAAGCTGCGCGCTGCGCAGGGGTACCGTTACGACTTTCATCCCGAGGACCTGTATCCCGACGCCATTCCATGCCTAGCCGAATTGCGGGAGCGTGGGTTCAAGGTGTTGATTGCGGGCAACCAGCCGATTGAGGCGGAGGCGGCATTGCAGCGCCTGAATGTGCCCGCCGATCTGATCGCGACATCGGCCGGCTGGGGCGTGGCCAAGCCGGATGCGGCGTTCTTCGCCAAGGTGATCGAGGCGGCGGGGGAGACGCCGGACCACATCGCCTATGTCGGCGACCGCGTAGACAACGATGTGGTGCCGGCACGCGCCGCCGGTATGGTCGCGGTGCATCTGCGTCGCGGCCCCTGGGGCTGGATGCATGCGGAAAAGCCGGATGCGCACCACGCGCATCTGCGGGTCGATGACCTGACCCGGCTTGCGGTGCTGCTGGCCGAGTTGTGACACATCTCTCCCAGTTTGGGCGGGTGAGATCGTGGCGCGCAGCGACGCTGGCAAGGTGCGGAACCCACGAGGCATTCGTCCGTAGCGCCTCCCAGCCTCGACGCGTCGCACCGCGGCTTGGTCAGCTTCGCGGCGCCTCCCAACGTCGCGGCAGAGATGTCGGCATTAGAACCGGCGGGAGCCCAACTGCTGCGGCATTCCAGCTCGCGCCACAGCCGCTCCAGCCGCCGGTCGTTGCACACGCTGATGCTCACGCGGGCCTGCATGTTTCTGGGACCGCAAGCAGTTCCACGGCTGTCGTGAGCTCGCCTTGCTGAAGGGTGGCCTCGAACGGGCTTTCATGGTGTCGGTGAGACGGCGCCTCCAACGGCTGGCAGACACTGCCGGTGCGTGCGAGTCCACACGTCGATCGCCATGGAGTACCGATGGGCTCCCTGGTTCTACCGACACGGAAAGACAGACGTCGCAAGGTGGTGTCGCTGAGCGTGTCACGGGCCAAGGCAGCTACTATCATTGCATCACGAATTAATTAGCCGGGACGTTTGACGAGATGGCAGCGCGCGGGTGAGCGCATACCTCGCCGCGTGCGAGGCTCTGTGTGCCACCGCCCGTAGCCGCGGCGGTGGCAGGATCGGACTTGACGCCACCCGGGCCGAACGGCGCACAATCCGCGGAAAAGGTTCCGCCTGTAACGGAGGACCGGCCGTTGACTGCCAATCTACCCCTCGACCGGATGATCGATCTGCACCACGGTGTGATCAGCCGCGAAATCTTCGTGTCGCCGGACTTCTACCGTGCCGAACTGGAGAACCTGTTCTCCCGGGCCTGGTTGTTCGTCGGGCACGAGAGCCAGATTCCCCTCGCGGGTGATTTTTTTGTGTCGCGAATGGGCGAGGAGTCGGTGATCCTGTGCCGCGACGCGCAGCGCCAGGTGCACGTGTTCCTCAATTCCTGCCGGCATCGCGGCATGAAAGTGTGTCGCTACGAGAGTGGCAACACGTCGCTGTTCGTGTGCCCTTATCACTCGTGGAGCTACGCCACTGACGGCAAACTGCAGGGCGTGCCGCTGTATCGCGCGTTATACGAGGGGACGCTGAATCGCGAGGAGTGGTCGCTGATCGAAGTGCCGCGAGTGGAAATCTACAAGAGCACTGTGTGGGCATCGTGGGACCCGGGGGCGCCGCCGCTCCTGGATTATCTCGGTGGCGCGGTGGATCACCTGGACCAAGTGCTGGATTGCCGCGACGGCCGGCCGGGTGGGTCGGAGGTGATTGGCGTGCACAAGTGGATCTTCCCGGCGAACTGGAAGTTCCCGTCGGAGAATTTCCTCGGCGATACCTATCACAATCCGTCGCACCGTTCGGTGGACATGATCGGCATCGGCCCAAGCGGCCAGCGCGGCGTGAAGGGGCGGCGCGACAACGAATACAACAAGGGCCAGCACGTGTGGGTCGGCCATCCGGGCGGG
>JASHVB010000689.1 GCA_030039695.1 Acetobacteraceae bacterium | reverse complement strand
GACCGTTTCTTGCGTGCAAGCGACTTCGTCGCGGTCTGCTGCCAGTGGACGCCGGAGACCGACCGGCTGATCAACGCCGAGCGCCTGGCGGCTATGAAGCGCGGCGCCATTCTCGTGAACGTCGCGCGTGGCGAGATCGTCGACGAAGCCGCGTTGGCGGATGCGCTGGCGCGCGACCATTTGCGCGGCGTCGTGCTGGATGTGTATGTCGGCGAGTTCGAGCATCTGCCGCCAGACATGCTGCACGGCGATCCGCGCGTGCTGATCACGCCGCATATTTCCGGTGCCAGTGACGTGAACCGGCACGGTGGCATAGAGTTGTTCTGCGACAATCTCCGCGCATACCTGCAGGGCAGGCCGCTGCGAAACGTCATCGACTGGCAGCGGGGGTATTAGTTGTCATCGCCGCTTCGAGCCGCCGTGGCCCGCCGGCGCTAGATGAACCCCGCGGAGGGTACCGGCACGCCATGGCCGACGAAGGCGAGCCGCCCCGCGCTGCGGTGCCGCGAGCACGATAGACCGGAGTGGCCGGGCCGCGAGTGACGATGACCCGAACGGTTGGATTCTGGTGAAGCCAGACAACTTCAAGCGCGCCTGGGCCGCGATGCGGGTCAGGGTGTTGTCCGTTCGGTCCGGCAATCGCCCGTGACGAGCTCGCCGCACACTGCCATGCATGATACGCTCCCCTGCAGGCCTGGAAGCACAGGGATGGCCGAGACCAACCGGACGATGGTCGCTGTCGTCCGAGGTGGTTGAATCGCCGATCACTTGGGAAGGCCGGCGGATTTTCTTTACGCTCGCCTCGCCAGAACCAACGAGCGAGGGGCGAACAGGGAGGCCTGCACTATGGCAGCCAGCACGTCTGCGTCCACCGTACCGTGGCATCACACGCTCAGCCGCGCGCAATGGCGCGTGCTCGCAGCCGCCAACATCGCCTGGATGTTCGACGGTTTCGAGATCTTCGCCTTGTTCCTCACGGTGGGCTTTGCGGTGCACCAGTTGCTGCCGGCGGGCGCGGCTGCGCAGACGCCCCGCTTCGTTGGCTACGTCCTAGCGGCGACCGTGTTCGGCTGGGCCACCGGCGGCGTGATCGGCGGCATCATCGCCGACTACATCGGCCGCAAGCGCACCATGGTGCTGACCATCTTGGCTTACACGCTGACCACGGGGCTGAGTGCATTGTCGTGGAACTGGGGATCCTTCGCGGTGCTCCGCTTTCTGGTCGGCGTCGGCATCGGTTCGGAATGGGCGACCGGCGCCTCGATCGTCTCCGAGCTATGGCCAGATCACGCGCGGGGCAAAGGCGGCGGCATCCTGCAAGCCGGAGCCGGCGTCGGTAGTCTACTGGCCTCCGTAGTCTGGCTCGGCATCGGCGGACTGGGGCCCAGTGCCTGGCGCTTCATGTATCTCGTCGGCGTGCTACCAGCGCTGATCACGCTGTGGATCTGGCGCACCATGCCCGAATCACCGCGCTGGGAGGCCTCGCACGAACGCCGCCGTGAGGCGCACGCGTTGCGTCGCAGCGGGGCCACGCTCGACGGAGAGCATGCCGCGCTCACCCGCTTCACGGTGATGGATTTGTTCTCAGAGAAGGCCGTACGTGGCCGGCTGATCACCGCCTGCGTGCTGATGCTGTCGGTCACGTTCGGGTTCTGGGGCGTCGCGACATTCGTGCCGACTTATGTCGCGGCGGTCGCCCACGCGCAAGGATTGCCTCCCGCGCGTTACGCAGCTATCGGCGGCTTGCTCTACAGCACCATGCAGATCTTCGGCTTCCTCGCGCTCGGTTTCCTGTCCGATGCGATTGGCCGCAAGCCCACGACAATGATCTGGTACGCGGCGTCGTTGCTGCTGACGCCAGTCGTCTATCTGTGGACGCCAGAGCTGGGGATGTTGTTGTTCGCCGTTGCCGTGTTCGGATTCTTCAGCGGTGGCATTTGGGCCTGGGCGCCAATCTGGCTGCCCGAATTGTTCCCGACCCGCATGCGGGGCACAGCCGTGGCATTTTGCTTCAACGCGCCGCGCTGGATCTCAGCCGCTGGCCCGCTGGTTGCCGGCACGCTGATCGTCGAACTCGGCGGCTTCGGCCCCGCCGCGACAATCGTCGGGCTGTTCTTTATAGTCGGCGTGCTGGCAGCGCCATTCCTGCCGGAAACCAACGGCCAGCCGTTGCCGGACACGCTAGAGTCGTCAGTGACCTTGGCGGAGTCGCGAACAGCCTAGGCAGCGATTGTGCACGACCAGGAACGACCCATGCCCTGGACCACGCCGCGGGCGATTTCCAAGGCCCTGCTGTATGACGAGCTTGCGCGGGAATTGGATGCGCTGCTGACCGGCGAAACGGATTCTGTCGCCAATGCCGCGAATGCCGCGGCAGCGATCTACCATGCGTTGCCAGACCTGAACTGGGCCGGATTCTACTTCCTGCGTGGCGAGGAACTGGTGCTCGGGCCGTTCCAGGGTCGTCCCGCCTGCGTTCGGATCCCGCTCGGCAACGGCGTGTGCGGCGCTGCGGTGGCGCAGCGTCGATCGCTGCTGGTTCCTGACGTCGCCGCTTTCCCCGGCCACATCGCCTGCGATACGGCATCGCGTTCTGAGCTCGTGGTGCCGCTGATGAGAGAGGATGTGCTGTTTGGCGTACTCGATCTGGACAGCCCCATCATGGGCCGGTTCGACGCCCAGGATCAGGCGGGCTGTGAAGCACTGGCGGCGGTCACGTCGCGGCATTTGCGCGATTCGATGTCATTGCCCTTTCTTGGAACCCCGGCCGGTCCGGGCGGTTGATTTCCGCGACGCGGCGATTCTCGTGCCGAACCGCAGGTTCCGGGTCGCCTCGCCATGACCTCTTGAGACGCCGGCCTGCCCCGCGCACATTCGCCGCAGTCTCATTCTGAAGGACAGAGGCGGATGATCAGCGTCGAAGAAGCCCGCGCACGCATTCTCGCCGACCTTCGCGCTACCTCCGCCGAAGTGGTTGCCCTCGCCGATGTCTGGAACCGTGTCACCGCGGCAGACGTGATCGCCCGCCTGACGCAGCCTCCGGCTGACGTGTCCGCCATGGACGGCTATGCGCTGCGCGGCGCGGACGGCGCGCTTGGCGCCCGGCTTACGGTGATCGGCGCTGCGCCAGCGGGCCATCCGTTCGAAGGCTCCGTTGGTCCTGGTCAGATCGTCCGCTTGTTCACCGGCAGCGTCGTGCCCGACGGTGCGGACGCAATTCTCTTACAGGAGGATGCGACGCGCGACGGCGACACGGTGACGGTCAACGAAGCGGTAAAGCCGGGCCGCCACATCCGCCGCGCCGGACAGGACTTTGCCCGCGGCGATACCGTGATTCCCGTTGGGCGCCGGATCACCGCGCGCGATGTGGGCCTCGCCGCCGCCGCCAACCACCCGTGGCTATCGGTGCATCGCCGCCCGCGCATCGCCATCCTTGCCACCGGCGACGAAATCGCCATGCCCGGTGAGCCAATTCCGCCTGGCGGGATCGTCTCCTCCAACGCCCACGCGCTGGCCGCTCTCGTGCGCGCCGCCGGAGGGAGCCCGACGGTGCTGCCGGTCGCCGAAGACACCCGCGAAGCGGTGGCCGCCGTCGCCGATGCCATCACCGGCATGGACCTGCTGGTGACCACCGGCGGCGCCTCGGTGGGTGACCACGATCTCATCATCGCCGGGTTGGAGCCCCGTGGTCTCGCCGTCGATTTCTGGCAGATCGCCATGCGCCCGGGGAAACCACTGTTGTTCGGCTGGCTCGGCGGCAAGCGGTCCGGCGTGCCGGTGCTCGGCCTGCCAGGCAATCCTGTCTCCGCCATGGTCTGCGCTATCCTGTTTCTGCTGCCGGCGCTGGCGCGCCTGTCCGGCCTCCCCGCGGCGCCACCGCCGACCACGACAGCGATGCTGGGCAAGGCCGTCGAGGCGAATGATCACCGCGCCGACCATCTGCGCTCGACGGTGACCACCGATTCGGCCGGACGCCTGATCGTAACGCCGTTCCCCGTGCAGGACTCGGCGATGCTGCGCCGACTCGCTCTGGCCGATGCCCTGATCCTGCGTCCGCCGCGTGCACCGGCGCTGCCGGAAGGTGCGGATGTGCCCGTCATCCGGCTGGATACGCTCGGGCTTTAGTCCACCGATACTTACAATTTACGGGTTTGCGCCCTGAGCGCCGAACGCGTGTGAACGGAATCCCAACAATCCCGTAACCGGAAGCTGGAAACCGACATGTCCAAATGGCGCATCGGCGACGTGACCGTGACCAAGGTCGTCGAACTGGAGGTAACTGGCGGCAGTCGCTTCTTGCTGCCCCAGGCGACGCCTGAGCTCATCAAGCCGATTGCCTGGCTGCAGCCGCATTTCGCCGATGAGAACGGCCGTCTGCGTATGAGTATCCACAGCTTTGTGGTGGAGGCGCCGGGACGGCGCATCGTCGTCGACACATGCCTCGGCAACGACAAGCAAAATCGCCGCATTCCCCACTGGAACAACCGGCACGGGCCGTTCGTTGCTGACCTGACTGCCGCCGGATTCCCGCCGGATTCCATTGACACCGTTCTATGTACCCATCTGCACGTCGATCATGTCGGTTGGAACACAATGCTTTGCGACGGCAAATGGGTGCCGACATTTCCACGGGCGCGTTACCTGATGGGCCGAACCGAATATGAACACTGGAGTAGCAGCGCCTCGCGCGAGGACATGAAACATGTGCTGGCGGATTCGGTGGCGCCAATTCTCGATGCAGGCCTGGCAGCACTTGTCGAAACCCACCACCGCATCTGTGACGAGATCAGCTTGATCCCGACCGTCGGCCATACGCCGGGTCATGTCAGCGTGCGCATTGTCTCGCGTGGCGAGGAGGCATTGATCACCGGCGATTTCGTGCACCATCCCTGCCAAATCGCGCATCCAGAGTGGGACACCACGGCGGATAGCGATCCGGCGCAGGGTATCCGCACGCGCTGGCAGATGTTCGAACGCCTGGCTGGTACGCCGGTGCTGGTGATCGGCACGCATTTCGCCGGCGCCACGGCGGGACGGATCGTGCGCGAGGGCGGGACGTTCCGGCTCGATGTCTGATGAGGATACCTTTCCCGCTGGCGGCGGGAGAGGTCGAGACGCGTCCACGGCGCGGGTGAAGGGCGTACCATGTGGAGCCGTCGCGCCCGTCGCCGCTCACCCTCGGGGCTGTGCGCCTTGACCTCTGCCGCTTCGCGGGCAAGGTGTAAGCGAGCCAGCCAGGGACAGACATCATGACCGACCATCTCCGCAGTGGCATTTTCCTCGCGCCGTTCCACGATCTGTCGCAGAACCCGACGCTTGCGATGCAGCGCGACATGGAGCTGCTGGAACACCTCGATCGCCTGAACTACCATGAGGCCTGGATCGGCGAACACCACAGCGGCGGGTTCGAAATCATCGCCTGCCCCGAAATGTTCATTGCTGCTGCCGCTGAACGCACGCGGCATATCCGCCTCGGAACCGGCGTCGTCTCACTGCCATACCACAACCCCTTCATGCTGGCCGACCGTATGGTGCAACTCGACCATATGACGCGCGGCCGCGCGATGTTCGGGGTTGGCCCTGGCTCGTTGGTGCATGATGCAAAGAAGATAGGCATCGATCCCGCTGACCAGCGGCGGCGGATGAACGAGTCGCTCGATATCCAGATCGAACTGATGCAAGGCAAGACCATCACCCGCAAGAGCAACTGGTTCGATCTGCAGGACGCGAAGCTGCAGCTGCCTTGCTACAGCCAACCGATGATGGAGCTGGCGGTGGCGGCGGCGCGCTCGCCGTCCGGCGCGCTGGCAGCGGGAAGGCACGGTATCGGCATGCTATCGATCGGCGGCACCAGCAACGATGCGATGAACCACCACATCGACAACTGGGCGATTTACGAGGAACAAGCGCGGATCAACAACCAGGTTGCCGACCGCCGGCACTGGCGCCTCGTGACGTTGTTCCACATTGCCGAAACGCGGGAGCAAGCACGAAAGAACGTGGAGTTCGGTCTGGTGAAGTTCCGCGACTACTTCGATGATGTCGCGACCTTCCCGATCGTGCCGGCCGGCATCACCGATCCGTTCACCTGGTTCGTGGAAAGCGGTGCTGCCTGCATTGGTACGCCGGACGACGCCATCGATTTCATCGAGCGCCTGCTGAAAGGTACCGGTGGATTCGGGGTTGTCATGGAACTCGCGCACAACTGGGCAGACTGGGAACCGACGAAGCGGCACTACGAGCTGATGGCACGCTACGTTCATCCGCACTTCCAGCGCTCGCGAGAATGGCGGCGGGACAGCTACGATTATGCCAAGGCACACCATGGCGAGTTCACCGGCCAGTCCGCCGCGGCAGTGCAAGCGGAGATTGACCGGCGCAAGCAGCGGCAGGCGGCGGAGTAGGCAAAATGAACCTGCAGGCGCTGGAGGACCGGCTCGCGATCAACGACCTGTTTGTGCGCTACGCGACGGCATTGGACGCGGGAGACGTGGACACGATCGTGGGTTGCTTCGCGGAGGACGGGGCGCTGGAGAGCCCGGTCGTCGGGGTCTACAAAAGTCACGTCGGGATCCGCGAGTTTGCCACGCGGTTCGCAAAGCTGCGTGCCGGCGGTACGCAGTTGCGGCACGTTCTCTCGAACCTCGCCGTTAGGCTGGACGGCGATCAGGCGCACGCGACCTGCTACCTGCTTACCATCCAGACGCGCGACGGGAAGAGCGTGATGCGGCCACCCGGGCGGTATGAATGCGAACTCGTGAAGGTGCAAGGCAACTGGGTGTTCCAGTACCGCTTGGTACTGGAAGACGCGAAGATGCCGCTGGAGGGAGTGTAAAACCTCACCCGCGAGGCGGGAGAGGTTTACGATGCGGTCGCCACGCCCAGCTCCTTCCTTACCGTAGCGGCTGCCTCCGCCATCGCCTTCAGCTTGCCGAATGCCACCGCGCGCGGCAGGTACTTCATCCCGCAGTCCGGCGCCGGAATCAGTTTTTCCGGCGCGACGAACTGCAACCCCGCTCGGATCCGCTGTGCCACCAGCTCAGCCGTCTCGACGCCGTTGTCTCCCAGATCCAGCACGCCCAGCATGATCGTCTTACCTGACAGCTCCTTCAGCACGCCGAGATCAAGCCGTGGCTGTGCCGCCTCGATGGAGATCTGCTGCGCCACTGTATCCGCAAGCTGCGGTAGGAAACTGTAGCCGCTCGGCTTCGTCTCAGACGGTACGACCGCCGCGTAGCCGAAGCACAGATGCACCACCGTCGGCCCGTCAATGCCCTCGAGCGCCCGGTTTATCGCCGGTATCCCGAATCGTGTCGCCTTCTCCGGCGAGGTTCGCACCCAAGGCTCGTCGAGCTGCACCACATCAACCCCCGTCTCCTTCAGGGCACGTAGCTCTTCATTGACGGCAACGGCATAGTCCATCGCCATCTCTTCCTCGTCCTTGTAGAACGTGTTCTGCGCCTGTTGCGACAGAGTGAACGGACCTGGCAGCGTGATCTTTGTCGCGCGACTGGTATTGCGTAGCAGGAATTCGACGTCGCGCACTTCCACTGGTCCGCGCCGGCGAATTCTTCCGACCACACGTGGTACCGGCGTGGTCCGGCCACCTCGTGCGGGCACCGCCCCCGGATGTTCCGCATCGATTCCGTCGAGCGCCAGAGCGAAACGGTTCGAATAGCTTTCGCGCCGCTCCTCGCCATCCGTGACAATATCAATCCCCGCTTCCTCCATGGCGCGAATGGCCAGGATCGTCGCGTCATCCTGCGCTTGTTCCAGCAAAGGCTCGGGAATGCGCCACATGTCGTGCGCATGTACCCGTGGCACACCGTGCTTGTACAGAGTCGCACGATCCACGAGCCAATCAGGCTGCGGGTAACTGCCCACGACCGTCGTCGGCAGCAGATGCGTCGGATAAGTCATCGCATTTGTCTCCCCTGGCCCGTGGTTGACGCATCGGAATGCGCCGCCCATTGTCGGACATCGTTCACGCTACAGCCTTCGACGTGCAAGGACCAGACATGGCGCTCAGCCGTTCGACCCGAGTCAACATTCTGATCGGCAACGGGCACTTCCTCTCGCACTTCTACCAGCTTTGCCTGCCGCCATTGTTCCTGGCGTGGCAGGCGTCGTTTCACGTCAGATTCGCCGAGCTTGGCCTGGCGGTGACACTCATGTCCGGCGCCACGGCTGTGCTGCAGACCCCGGTTGGCTTTCTGGTGGATCGCTACGGCGCCCGTTCGTTCCTCATCGGCGGCGCGCTGCTGATGTCGCTCGCGCTCGCGGCAATGGGACTGGCAACCAGCTTCTGGCAGATCCTGTTACTCGCGCCGCTCTCCGGTATCGGAAACGCCGTGTTCCATCCGGCGGACTACGCGATCATCACCGGCTCGGTCGACACGGATCGCATTGGCCGTGCCTTCTCCTGGCATACATTTAGCGGCAACATAGGTTTTGCCGCCGCACCGCCGGTCATGGCTCTGCTGGTCGCGACGATTGGTTGGCGCGCCGGTGTGATGCTGGTGGGGTTGCTCGGCGTGCCGGTGGCGATCTCGATCATTCTGCAGAGCCGCGTGTTGCAGGATCAGACGCGGCAGGAAGCCAGGCACGACACATCGGCCGTCGCCGGCCGCACCGTACTGCTGTCGCGCATGATGCTGTTGTTCTTTGCCTTTTATTTGCTGGGATCGATGGCAGGATCCGGATTGCAGGCCTGGCTGATTACCGTGCTGCACACCGTGAAGGGCATCGACCTGACCATCGGATCGCTGGCTCTGACTGCCTACTTGCTCGGTGCCTCGATCGGGGTGCTGACGGGCGGCTGGTTCGCTGATGGTCATCGCCGCTTCCTGACAGTGATGACCGTTGCGTCGATCATGACATCTGCAGGCTTGCTGCTGCTGGTTGCAGTTCTGTCGCTGCCCTGGTTTGGCGTAGTTGGACTGATGCTGGTGGCCGGGTTGGCCGGAGGATGCAGCCGAACGCCGCGCGACGTCATGTTGAAGGAAGCCTCTCCACCTGGTCAGATCGGCAAGGTGTTCGGCTTTGTCAGTTCCGGTTTGCCGCTCGGCAGCGCGCTGACGCCGGTGCCGTTCGGCTTCCTGATCGACCGCCATCACCCGGAGCTGGTGCTGATGCTGGTGGCGACGATCCTGTTCGCAAGTCTGTTCTGCATGGGCGGTGCTCGCGTTTCCGCGCGTGATGTCGCGGTGGCCGTGCCGGCGGAGTAGCCGCACGCCGCTCTGTCGTTGTGAATTCGCCTTTGACGACCGACTTGACCCGAGGCCGCATGGGGCGCTGATGCCGCTGAGCTGACGCTGTAGAGGCCTGTCATGGGCGCCGCCGTATCACGCGGGCGACTGCCTCATCACTGTACTCGACTCTCAATGGCAGTCAATAATTCATCCACAAAGACTCTTGGCGGAGCTGCTTGATGGAATGACAGTGCTTCGCATCAGCATCATGGCGCCGCCAACCCGCATATAGTTCATCCATCAATCCGCAGCGATAGCCTGACACAGCGACCTTAGCCTTGACCGCGCGCAGCACGCCCGCAAGTTCGCGGTGCCCGCCTTCATCCATCTCAAATTCATACGCCTTGCAGTCGCCGCGGCTTTCGTGCGGATAAGGAGGATCGCAATAGAACAGTGTACTGGGGCTGTCGTAGAGATGAATGATGTCGAGGGCGGGTCGGTTCTCGATCTGTACGCGCAGCAGGCGTTCGGCGATTTCGCTGAGCGCACCGATGCCACCGAACCAGCGCGAGACCACGCCGGACATCCCGGCGCGGCTGGTGTTTTTGCAATTCGCCCAGCGTCCGAGAGTCGCGGTCTGCGCCAGCCCGGTGCGGGCCTGACGGGCACGGACATAGAATCGGCGCGCACGCTCCTTCGGTGTCGACGCCTCGACCGGATCGGTGATCGCTATATAGAACTCCTCGCGGGAGAACGGAGTAAGGGCGATCGCCCGGATCAGACCCTCGGAATCCTCTCGCAAAACCTTGAAAAAATTGACGACCTCGCCGTCGAGGTCGTTGTAGGTCTCAACTTTCGCCGGCACCCTATTCAGCAGCACGGCGCCCGAGCCCGCGAACGGCTCACAGTAATGGTGCGCGTCCGGTAGCAGCGGCAGCAGCCAATCGAGGTGGCTGTATTTCCCGCCGTACCATCCGAAGGCAATCGCCCTCCGCCTTTGCACAGAGGTCGCACCGTCCAGCAGGATCGGAGACAGACGATTGTTTCGTCGGGCACTCATGCGCGTACGTCACTCACATTTTTGACGCGGCTCCCCACCGTCATTCGTTCATATCACCCCAGTGACCCGCGACGGAAGCCACGGATTCGGCACCCGCACGCCAACGCCGGTGAACTGTCTCATATTTTCTGTTACCGCGGCCAGTTGATGGTGTTCCGCGGTGGCGGCGAGTACCACGTCAACAACGGGGCTCGTCAGTTGTGCCGCCTTAGACCGTGCCACAATCTGCAGCACTGCCCGCCACGAGGTTTCGTCCGCATCTATCACCCTTGCGCCGAACGGCGGCCTCACCTTGAAGTCCAGCCAATACGCCAGTTGCGGGCTCGGGCCAGCATCACTCGCTCGCTTCCTCCACGGATTTCGGGCCTTCCGAACGCGCGCGGTGGATCACTGCGGAGAATTTCGTCTTTGCCGGCTGTTGGTTCTATTTCGTCAGGCTGTAGCTACTTAGATTGAGCGGGTCCTTGGTGTGCGTTCCGTCCGCTCCGGTCAATGAACTGGAGCGGCCTGGCAAGTCAGACCGGGCACGTACGTCCAGGCCATCGCTTTTTTTGCTTGCTGCACCGCACAATCCGCGCCACGATTGCGCCATGCCAGATGTGCCGATCCCCGATCCGGCCGCTGCCCTTGCCCAGGATCTGCTGGAGCTGACCGCACGCCTCGGTGCCCGCGCCGACGAGGACCCGTTCGGTAATCCGGTGCTGCTCGTGGCACTTGCCATCACCCGCCGCCTCGATACCGGTGATCTGTCGGAAGACAGCGTTGCCGCGTTGATCCGTCATTTGCGCGATGCCGCGTTTGCCGACCGCGCGCGACGCCTGGCGGATTATGTCGGCGGCGTGGACCAAGCGGCGAACGACGCGGTCCTCGCCGCCCTTGCGCAGCATCTCCTGCGTCCCGACCCGAATGACAGCCCTGTGCGTTGGGCCGAGTACCGTGCCTTGGTGGAACGCACGCGCTTCGCCGCGGTTTTCACCGCGCATCCGACCTTCGCGCTGCCGGCCGATGTCGGTCACGCGCTGGCGGAACGCGCCTGTGGTCGCGCCGCGTCGTCCTTCGTCTCCCATCGTCCCCCGTCAATCACACTTGCCGAGGAGTTCGCCCAGGCCGCCGCCGCCATCGCCAACGGCCGCGACGCGATCGACCGGTTCAACGCTGCGCTCATCTCCGTCGCCCGCACTGCTTGGCCCGAT
>JASHVB010000688.1 GCA_030039695.1 Acetobacteraceae bacterium | reverse complement strand
ACGTCGAAGGACAGTATGGCGCGATATTCGGAAGAAGGCCCAGACTACCAGGAGAACATGGAGCGTCTGCTGAAGAAGCACCATACGGCGCGCGTCCTGGTGCCGGCACCTCTTGTGCGGCCGGCCGCCAAGCCGACGAGGCTGGGCGCGATCTATTTCGGCTCCACCAGCCCGGCGATGTTGGAGGCTGACGAAATACTCGCCGAGAACGATATCGTGCTGGACCTGATGCGCGTGCGTGGCTTCCCCTTTGCCGACGAAGTGAAGGAATTCATCGACGCACACGATCAAGTGTACGTCGTGGAGCAAAACCGCGATGGCCAGTTGCGCATGCTGCTGGTCAACGAACTGGAGATCAATCCGGCCAAGCTCGCAAAGGTGCTGCATTACGACGGCACGCCGATCACCGCGCGCTTCATCGTCGATGCGATCACCACCAGGATCGACCAGGACAAGGTGACGTCATGACGTTTATCCCCAAGCCGAAGCTGCATCATCCTGACCTGGCAAAGAATTCGCTGGGCTTCACGCGGCGCGATTACGAAGGCGCCGTATCGACGCTGTGCGCCGGGTGCGGGCATGACTCGATCAGCGCAGCGATCGTGCGCGCATGCTTCGAGCTGGAGCTGCCGCCGCACCGCATCGCCAAGCTGTCCGGCATCGGGTGCTCCTCCAAGACTCCCACGTATTTCCTGGGAGCTTCGCATGGGTTCAACTCCGTGCACGGGCGGATGCCGTCGGTGCTGACCGGCGCCAACCTGGCGAACCGCGACCTGATCTATCTCGGCGTCTCGGGTGACGGCGACAGCGCGTCGATCGGCATCGGCCAGTTCGCGCATGCGATGCGGCGCGGCGTCAACATGGTCTACATTGTCGAGAACAACGGCGTGTATGGCCTCACAAAGGGCCAGTTCTCGGCCACCTCCGACCGTGGCGCGAAGTCGAAGCGCGGCGTGGTCAATAGCGACGAGGCGATCGATCTGGTGGGAATGGCGCTGCAGCTTGGCGCGACGTTCGTCGGGCGCAGTTTCTCTGGCGACAAGGGGCAATTGGTTCCGCTGATCGAGGCGGCGATCAGGCACGAGGGCGCCGCCTTCATCGATTGCATATCGCCGTGCGTGGCGTTCAACAACCACGAGGGATCGACCAAGAGTTTTGACTTCGTGCGCGAGCACAATGAGGCAGTGAATGCGCTCGACATGATGCCGGGCCGCGCGCCGATCACGGTGGACTACGCGCCTGGCACGGTGGAGTCGGTGACGCAGCACGACGGCTCGGTGCTGCGGCTTCGCAAGTTACACACGGACTACGACGTGCATGATCGCATCGCGGCGCTGACGTATATGCAGGAACGGCACGCGGCAGGCGAGATCGTGACCGGGCTGCTTTACGTTGATCCGGATCCGCGCGACATGCACAAACACATGAACACGGTGATGACGCCGCTGAACGATCTTGACGAAGCAGCCCTGATCCCCGGCGCGGCGGCGCTGGAGAAGCTGAACGCAAGTCTGCGGTAGGCGGCGGCAGAAAGCGACCCTCCCGCGCTGGACGCAGAAGCATTGTGGGCCCCGCAATGACAGGATGGAGGTCGCGCCATGGTACGGGTCGTTGGCATCGACCACCTGGTGATTCGGGTCAGCGACTACGAAATATCCAGGGCGTTCTACGGCAAGCTGTTCACGTTCCTCGGGTTCGAGATTTCCGATGAATACCATGACGCGATCGGCTGGACCAACGGGAAGACGCGGTTTTGGATCGGCCCGGCGGATGCGCAGGGAAGGCAGCGACCATACCGGATCGGCGACGTGGGGTTCCACCACTACGCGTTCGAGTTGCGCAGCCGAAAGGATGTGGATGCGCTGCAGGACTTCCTGCGCAATGAGCTGAAGGCGACGATCGTCGATCCGGCTGGCGAGTATTACGAAGACTATTACGCCGTGTTCTTTCTCGATCCGGACGGTCTGAAATTGGAGGGGATGAAGTACGGCGAGAAGTCGCGGAAGGCGAAGTAGCACACCTCGCCTGCACAGCAGGACACCTCGAGGCGCAGAGCATCATCAAGGCGGAGGGCCTGCCCCGTGTGGCCCCCAACCTGGCGCGCTATCCGCTTCGACCTCGTCCGCCGCCGCGGGCGAGGTGTGCCGCGTTCTACGCCGCCTTGCGCTCGGTCTCGTCGGCCGGGAAGTTGCACTCCACCGCGATCCCGTCTGGGTCGTAGTAGAACAACTGCGTCATGTTCAGCCGCGGCAGGACACGCTCGTCGTACTTGATGCGCCGGCGCTGCAAATTCGCCTTCATACCTTTGAGGTCGACGCAGGAGAAGGCAATGTGGTCGAGCCGACCGGTCCTCACCGGATAGGACGGGCCGTCCGCGATCACCGCTTCGCCTTCCTGATAGCCAAGTAAGTGCACGGTCGGCACGCCGCCGCAGTACAGCCAATAGCCGGGGAAGCTCAGCGGTGGGCGGTCGCCGACGGTCAGGCCGACGACGTTAACGTAGAAATTCTTCGTCGCCTCCATGTCGCGCGCCTTGATTGTGTAGTGGTTCAGCGATTGCGCAGGCATTGCTCGTCCTCCGTTCAGAACTGGTTTTCCGGCTCCATACCGAGAAGGATCTGGCCGACCGTCTCGTAGTGCAATTGCCGTCCCTTCGACTGTTGCGCGACGGTGTGGATATCGCGCAGGCGGCGCTCGAACGGGTGGTCCTCGAAGATCGCGATCGATCCGGCAGCATGATACAGCGTGCTGACCACGTCACGCGACGACTGGATCGCCCAGGTGGACGCCAGACGAATCATCGCGCGGTCCTCGGCGGTCTGCGCGCCGGTTTCCTCGACGTGCTGCCAGGCAGTGTCCCAGGTGGTGTGCAGAAAGGCACGGGCGGAGCGGAGCTTCGCCTCGCACTGCGCCATCTGCGATTGCACCACGTTGTTCTCGCGCAGCGGTTTGGACGCTCCGCGCGACACCTTGTTGGCGGGCAGTTCGAGAAACGCGTTGATGGTGGCGCGCGCGATGCCCATCGCGACGCCGCCGAAGCCGCAGGAATAGAGCTGGTTGCTGGTGAACCGGTACAGCAGTCCGTCCTCGCGCCGCTCCGCGGCGGTATCGCGGGCCATGGTATGGTCCTGCGGCACAAACAGGCTGTCGACGACGTACTCGTCGCTGCCGGTGCCGCGCAGGCCGACGACGTGCCAGATGTCGTTCATCTGCACGCTCGACTTGGGGAACAGCATTGTGCGGACCTTGCCGCCGGTCCCGGCGATCTTCATGTGCGCACCAAGCCATGTCGCGTGATGGCTGCCGCTGGCGAACCGCCACTTGCCGCTGATGCGGTAGCCGCCATCGACCGGTTGCGCCTCGAATGGTGCGCCCGGTGGACCCCAGGCGAGGATACCGGTGGACGGGCCGAAAATCTCGCGTGCGACGGCCGGTGTGAGATAGGCCGCCGACATGGAGCACCCGTTATTCTGGCAGACGCACCATGCGGCGGAGGCGTCGCCCATGGCGATCGCTTCCGTCACTTGGGCGAACGAGGTGGGGCGCAGTTCGGCACCGCCGATCGAGCGCGGCTGCAGCATGCGGAAGAAGCGGCCGTCGCGCAGGGTCTGAAGCAGGTCGGGCGGCAGCTCGCGGCGACGTTCGATGTCGTCGGACAGTGCGGCAATGACCGGCGTCAGTGCCCGGGCACGGGCAATGAAGTCGGCATCTTCACTGACGGTGGCGTCCATCACGTACGCGCTCCCTCTGTGGCGGCGACCGGCGTGGCTCGCGCGCCCATCCGGTAATCCTCGTCCAATGCCGCGCGCGAGCGCTCGCGCGTTTCGAAGCCGAACACCAAGAAGCCCAGCCCGCACAGCACGAGCCGGGCTGCGAGGAACAGGAAGGAGGTCGGAATCGCCGCGACCGTCACATCGGGCTTCACCACATTGGAGGAATTGGCGCCCAGCGCCAAGCCCGGCACCCCTACGATACTGGCAAAGCGGCCGAAGTCGCCGCCCGAGCCCATGCCGTCGGCGCGCCGGTTCGTTGGCCAGGCCTCGGCCATCTCCGGGCCGACGGCGGTGTAGCCGCCGTGGCAGAAGCAATCGCTGAGCACGCGGGACAGCCGGAACAGCAGAACGTTGCCCAACATGCATCGTGCAGGACGCCGGCTGCGGCGATGTCGATGCAGACATAGGCGCCATAGCCAGGCGTCGCGCTGACCAGCAGCACGAACCAGGTCAGCCCCTGCGGGATGATGGCGTGTCCTGCGGTTCGCGCACGAACGCCGCGCAGCATGCTCGCCTGATGCACCACGGACGGACATAACGGATTCGAGCGCCCGGCCTGCGAGCGAGGCTTGGTTGGCGGAGGCGCCGCGCTCGTCACACATCGCCTCGTCCACGAAGTGGGAGAGGTCTTGTGCCGAACTAGTCGATCGGGACGAAGATCGAATGCCGCATCTTGCCGCCGATCGATTTCGACAGATGCCCCTTGCCACGTACGTCCTCGACCAGGATCACTTCGCCGGCGCCGATCTGCCGTGCCTCGCCGTCGCTCGCGGTGATCTGCACGCCGCCGTCGAGGTTGATAATGTATTGCCGTCGTGGAGCTGGGTGCCAACTCAGGTCATAATCGCCGCCGGTCTCGCGGAAGATGATCCCGGTCGCCGGCAGCCGCTTGGACAGCTTGCTTCCGTTACGTTCCTCCACCCATTCGACTTCGATATCGCGCCAGTGTGTCTCGCCGTTGTCATCGACATAGATGTTGTGGATGCGCATCATTCTCTCCCTTCATTGTTCTATCGGCACAAAGATCGAGTGCCGCATCTGGTGGTTAACCGACTTCGACAGGTGGCCCTTGCCGCTGGTGTCCTCCACCAGGACTACCTCGCCCGCGCCGATCACGCGCGCCTCGCCGTCGCTCGCGGTCAACTGCACGCCGGCATCGAGGTTGATGATGTATTGTCGCCGCGGCGCCGGGTGCCATGGCCGGTCATGCTCAGCCTGTGTCTGGCGGAAAATGATGCCGCTCGCCGGCAGCCGCGCCGACAGCTTACCGGCCTCGTTTTGCTCCACGTATTCCACCTCGATGTCGCGCCAGTGCGATTCGCCGTCGGCGTCGCAGTAGAGATTCTGAATGCGCATGTACGTTCCCTCTCATCATGGCGAGGCCCCGCGCTCCTGGCAATGACATCTATGCTGCCCGCAGCGTCACCGGCAGGCTCGCCATGCCGCGCAGTGTGTTGTTGTAGCGCCGCTTGGGTTCGCCGCTGATCTCAATCGCCGCGCATTTCCGCGCCAGCGCACCGAGAATCAGCTCGCCCTCCAGCCGCGCCAGCACCGCACCGACGCAGCCATGGATGCCGTGGCCGAAACCGACATGGTCCGCGTTCCGCCGCGTGATGTCGTACTCGTCCGGCTTTTCCCACCGCCGTGGATCTCGATTTGCCGCGCCGAGAAACATCAGCACCTTGCGTCCCTCGCCGACATGTTCGCCGCCGATCTCGACCTCACGTGTCGTGGTGCGGAAGAACGTCTGCACCGGACTTTCCAGCCGCACCGCTTCCTCGAACGCCGTACGCGCCAGCGACGGATCGGCACGCAGCTTGGCGAACTGCTCCGGGAAACGCGCCAGGCAATACAAAGCTGCACCAATACCGTTCACGGTCGTGTCTACACCCGCGGTCAGCAGCGAACGCACCAAGATCTCCGCCTCATCCCGCGTCACGTCGCCGGCGTCAGCCGCGGCGTGGATTGCCGCGCCCAAGCCGCCCGGCGAGAGCGCCTCTCGCTTCGACTGCGTCTGCACCCAGTCCAACACCGGCGCAGCATCCTGCACCGCTGTCTCAAAGAAATCGTTGCGCGGGCCGAAGCTGTTGAACACCATGTTGCCGTAGGGCAGCAGAAAGCGCCGGTTCTCGCGCGGCATGCCGACCGCGTCGGGAAACACCGTCAGTGGATAAGCCTCCCCAAGGTCGCGTACCGCGTCAAAGCGTTGGCGTTGCAGCAGTTCGTCGATCAGCGTGTCCGCGGCACCGGCAAATTCCGCACGGAGTGCGCGTACCGCCGCCGGCGACAACACGCGGTCCATAACCTTGCGCGTGCGGTCGTGCAGCGGCGGATCCTTCTCCAGCAGCAGGCTGGGCAGCCGCCACGGCTTCTCTTTGGCGAAGTCGCTCAGCCCGACGCCGCGTTGGGACGAGAAGCTCTGCCAGTCCGCGAGCGTGGCCTTGACATCCTCATGACGCGCAACGGCGAACACGTCGTAACGTGTCAGATAAGCGACCGGGCCGGCGTCGCGCAGCGCCGCATGTATGGGAAACGGATTGTCAAAGAACTCCCGGCAGTACGGATCAATGTCGAGGCTGGGAATCGGCATGCTAATTCCTCCACGGCAAGCCCGGCGGTTCGCCGGTATTCCAGCCGACGACGATCAGGGCGACGACGAAGATCGCAAGGCACAGCTAGAATGCAACGATCCCGCGAACCATCGGCGGGCCATGCTGCGCGCGATAGATCGGCGCCGCGGGGTAGAGTACCACGCCAGCCAGGAACGCTGCCAACACCCGCCAGCCTCTATATGGGCCCGTTTCCAACCCCAACCGTATCTGCTTGCGCGGAACCACAGCTTGGTCACGTCTCGGCCTCTGCGGTCATGCCGCGCCACAGATCGCCATCGCGGACGACCTTACCTTCCGACTCCAGCTTCAAAAGGTGCGCCAGCACATTGCGTTCCGCCGCACGGCGCAGCCGCGGATGGATCTGAGAATAGATCGTATTCATCAACGTGTGAGTGTCTGCCGCGCCATCGCGGCGCAGCTTCGCCGCAATCGCTTGCTCGCGTGCCATCCGGTGCGTGAGCATCTCGCGCACCAGTTCGCGCGGTTGCGGGAGGAGCGGACCATGGCCGGGCAGGAACACGTCATCGGTGCGGTCGAGCAACAGACGCAGGCTGTTGAAATAGTCGGCCATGTCCCCGCCTGGCGGGCTGACCACGCTGGTGGACCATGACATGACGTGATCGGCTGAAAACAACACCGCGGTGCCGTCCTTAGCCTGCAGCGCATAGCACAAATGATCCAGCGCATGGCCGGGCGTGTGCAGCGCCAGCATGTTGGCGACAGCATCACCGTCGGCCAGCTTGATGTCCGCTGCAAATGTCTCCGCGCCGCTGATCCGGAACGCTACGACAGGCGCGCCTGTGATATCCTGCAACTCGGGAACTGCGCCGATGTGGTCGTGGTGCGTGTGGCTGATCAGGATCAGCGCGACGTTCTTGCCTGTCGCACGCAAAATCGCCTGCACATGCTCCGGATGGTTCTCCGGCCCGGGATCCAGCACCACCATGCCTTCGGTCGTGTCGATCAGGTACGTATTGGTGCCGTAATACGTCATCGGCCCCGGATTGGGCGCGACAATGCGGGAAATGCCGGGCATTACTGGCAACACCGCGCCGCGTTCGGGTTCGTGTTCCGTCAGGAAGGGCATGGCATCCTCGTTGCGTTTCCCACCGTACATGCAGCAAAGCACCCGGGCTGGCAACGCCGCGGCCTCGGTGCCAGAATCGTCGCCGCAACGGGAGGAAACCGCCATGGCCAAGGGTCTGCTGTTCGCCTCGTTCGACTATTCCGGTGCCTACGAGGACGAATTCAACGACTGGTACGATCTCGAACACGTCCCGGAACGTCAGCGCGTGCCCGGCTTTCTGAACGCTGAACGATGGATCGGCGAGGAGAACCCGAAGATTGCCGTCGCCACCTATGACCTTGAAAGCCGCGGCGTGCTGGACAGCCCACCGTATCAGGCGATCGGCGGGGCGAACACATCCGTGTGGACGAAGCGGGTCACCGCCATGTGTCAGCGCATCATGCGTTTCGAGGGTGATCAGATGCTCCCTGGCGAGCTGACAGCGCCGACCGGCGCGAGCGCCCTGTTGGTGGCGTCGATGAATGTCGATCCGGCAGCAGAGCACGAATTCAACGAATGGTACAATGCCGAGCATCTGCCACAGCTCGGCGCCGTTCCAGGTGTGCTGTGCGCCCGCCGTTTCCGTGCCGGCGCAGCCGACGTGCCGCGGAAATACCTGGCACTCTATCACCTGGGGTCACCTGAGGTGTCGCGATCCGATGCATGGACCAAGGCGGCGGATACCGAATGGACTCGCCGGATGCGCCCGCATTTCCGCGACCTGCTGACGCTGCGGCTGAAGCGCTACGTGCGGACGCGCTGAGCGGCGTGCCGAGCATGGCCGCCCCTGCGGCGGCCATTCATGCCCGCTCTGAGCGCGAGCAACAAACGCACAACTGCCAGCACTGGCCTCTCGGCGGCGCCGCGGCCGCGACGTTCGCGCGCGGTGTCAGCATCGCGGATTGTACGCCAGCCCGGGATTGCGGGTCGTAAACGCAGCATAGACCTGGCTGGATCCGGCGACGTCAGCGTCAATCCGGCGGCTTGGCCTGAAATCCTGATATGCCGTCCCCAGACCCGGTCCCCAGCGAGGCAGCCCCGGATGGTGGCAAAGCGCCACCACGCGGTCGCGATAGTCCTTCCCCGGCGCCGGTGCCTCCGAGTGGTCTTCGGCGATCGACGGCAGCCAATCAGGCGTGCCGGCGCGCAGATCGTTCAGAAAGTGCGCCGGCTAAAACGCGTTGGCCACCGCTCAGACGCCTTATCGAGCGACGCAAAGTCGTTCGGGTGAAACATCGGGTTGATCTGCAGGCAGCCAACATCGATCGAGCGCACGCCCCGCGCCCACACTCGCCGGACGGCGGCGATCGCCGCAGGCTTGGTCTGGAAGCAGGCGCCGATGGCCTCGGCCTTGATTGTCGAGCGCCGGCGCCCGAGCCGATCGGTTCGCGGATCGGGCCGGCCGCTTTCGACGCGGGCGATGTCGCCAGGCAGTTGCGCCGGTAGCCGGTCGTCGTATTCGGTACTGACGATCGCCGCCTCGCACATCTGAGACCGCGACGTTGCCCCGCGTCCCAGCGCCAGCGCGGCGGGGGAGCTGGAGCAGGGCGAACAAATATAGCCGGCCAAGGGTGCGCATGGTGCACCCTTGCGCACGAATTCGTGAGTAATACCAACAAAATCGTCAGCGTTATGCGGAGCATATTACCGCATTCCGATGACGTCGCCGCGAGTGACGGCTCACATCCGCGCGCAATACATGCAATGCGCGATCAAATAACCGATTCAACGCGTTCGCAGTGGATGTGCTTCATATATCCTTTGTCACTGACTGCACTGACGATTCGATCTGCAGGAGTGATAGCGCATGTCGCAGGATTTTCAGGAGCAACTCACGCTTTTCCTTCCAAAGATGCGGGTATGGGCCTTGGCGCTCACGCGCAACCGAGCCGCTGCCGAGGACCTGACACAGGATGTGGCGACCAAGGCACTCATTGCCAAAGATTGCTTTATTCCTGGTACGAACTTTTCCGCTTGGGTACATCGCATCATGATCAACCATTTCATCAGCAGCGTGCGTAACCGGCGCGAATTCACCGATATGGACAATCTGCCGGACGTGCCGATGCCCGCGGCGCACGAGGACCGTACCGCTTTGCGCGAACTTGGCTGGGCGGTGGATCGGCTGCCGCCGGATCAGCGCGAGGCGTTGTTCATGATCGTGTTGCAGGAGAATTCGTATGAGGATGCTGCGGAGCGTACAGGCTGCGCGATCGGCACGCTGAAGAGCCGTGTGCATCGCGCGCGCTTGCAGCTGCGAGCCTATTTGTCTGGGGAGCAGCAGCCGCAAAGCAAGGCGGCATAAGCGCCGGGAATCTCTCCCGCCTGCGACGGTAGAGGTCGCCACAGCGGGGCCGGCGAGGGGTATACCAAGCGGATCTTTTATGCGGCCGGCCCCTCGTCGGTGGCGGTTTGCAGCTCGATCGCTACGGATCTGCTGGCGGTGTTCTTGCACCCGATGCTGCAACGTGATGCTCTCCGCTCAGCAGCTCATCGCGTCGGGAGGGCAACATGAAGACGCTGACCCAGGAGCAGGTCGACTCCTTTCACTACAATGGCTTCCTGTTCCCCATCCCCGCGTTGACGCCCGTGGAGATCGCCACCTGCCTCGCCGGCCTGCAGC
>JASHVB010000687.1 GCA_030039695.1 Acetobacteraceae bacterium | reverse complement strand
TGCGGCCGACGCCATGACCGGCACGAGCCAAAGGGCGGCGCAGAGAATGCCGATGATACCTCCCCTCATGGGCGTCACGTACTTCCGGTCCGACGGGCGGAGCATGCGGCCATTGTCTCACATCGCGCGCTGATCGCACGACACCCGCTATCCTGTTCCGCGCCGCGTCACGCTTGGATAAGGCGTGCCATCCTTGTGGAGGTAGCCGACTGCACTCTCGGCTCTCATGTCGATGTCCGGATACACCGCGGATTCGCCGGGGATGCGCGAGCCGATTTCCAGCACTGTTGCGTCTGCCGTGCCTCGGTTCTGCAAACAGTGCCCGTTGATTTCACCGCCCTTGAACCCGGCGCAGTCTCCAGCACGCAGCACCTCCTCATCAGCGTCGGTCACCAGCACGACCTCGCCCGATAGGACGTAAATGAATTCGTCCTCCTTCGCGTGCCAGTGCCGCTGGCTCGACCAGGCGCCGGGCGGCAGACGCAGCAGGTTGACGCCATACTGTGTCAGTCCAGCCGCATCGCCGAGGCGGGTGCGCTCCCGTGCACGGCAAGGTTCGTCGAATGGCGCGGGATAAAGCGTGCCCACCACGGGCTGGAGTGCCGCCACATCGATCTTCTTGCTCATACTGGGGTCTCCCGAATGCCAAGGAACGAACCGAGGGTGATACAGCGACGCAGGACACGCTTGGCGACACCAGCCTTCTCTTCGCAAGAATAGGCCTTGTCCAGCGGAGGAATCCGAATCGTGACAGCACGATCGCAACAGATACCGAGAAGCTATTCCCCGTCCTGACGCATCTCGTCGGCTGCCGACGGACCGCCCGCCCAGCGCGCCTCGGTCATCTCGTCTCTGATCGTATGACTGATGAGGCGCAGCTCATCCGCTGGGTGCAGACCTATCACGCCGGTGACGCGGCATTCCTTCGCCTTGGAGTGTTCCTTCAAGTCGTGTGACTGCCTTACCGTAAGGCGCGACCCGGCACGTTCAGAGAGGCGTCTGCCAGAAGTTAAACCTGACCGGTTCAGACGCTGACCAGCGTTGGGGCCGCATCGATCGTAACCGCCGGCAGGCTCTGTACCGCAACCCCCTCCAGACGGTCGGCCAATGCCACGATGTGGTCGTGGTGAGTGAACAGAATGACCTGCGTGGTGTTCCCAAGATCGGTAAGCAAAGCGATCGCTGCCGCGGCGCGGATATCATCGAAATGCACCAGCAGATCGTCCGCAATGAACGGCAAGGGTTCGGCCTGCGCAGCGTACGCCTGCACCGCGGCAACGCGCAGGGCGAGATAAAGCTGGTCGCGGGCTCCCTCACTCAAGCCTTCGACCGGACATTCCGTGCCATTGTCGCGGATCGCCACCAGCACCGGCCGATCGGCCGCATCATAATCCACCGATAAGCGCTCGTAGCGGCCGCCGGTGAGCAGCGCGAAATACTGCCCGGCTGCCCGCAACAGTGGCCCCTGCTGCTCCTTGCGGAACCGGTCGATGCCCGACCGCAGCAGCACCCGGGCGACGTGCAGCCGCGCGTAGCGTTCAGCGGCATCCCGAGCCGCTGCGAGAGCATCCTCGGCTTGTTGCGCGGCCGCTGCCGCGTCGTAGCCCTGTCGCAACTCAGCCAACGCCGCCTCGGCTCGCGTTCGCTGCGCGCTCAGAGCTTCGCGGCGCTCACCCAGTGTGGCCTGCTGGATTTCTATCTCGGCCAGCCGCCCGACCACGGCATCGAGATCGCTTCGTGCGGCCTCGGCACGCAGCGCCGCCTCGGCCATCCCGTCTCCCTCGGCCGCCAGCGATTGCTCAGCGCGCGCGATCGTTGCCGTTGTTGCGTCACGTTGTTGCGCCCGCTCGATCGCCCGTTGCAGTTCCGGATCGTCCGTCGAGTTGGCGAGCCGGCGCAGCGCTTCAAGCTCCGCGTCAACGTCGCGAAGGATGTTCACCGCATCCGCGGCTGCCCGTTCATGGTCTGCGATCCGCGTGCCGAGGTCCTCTGCCTCTGACGCAGCCTTGCGGGCTTCCGCCAGACGACGGCCGAGTCGCGCAGCGGCCACCGGCGCAGGTTCGTCGGTCACGGCGTCGTCGAGCCGGGTAAGCACGGCACCAACGGCTTTCGTGTACGCTTCAATACCAGCGTTCAACGCCACGATGCGATTTTCGTCGGTGCGCCACGCCGGACCGGCTTCGGCGATCCGCGCCCAGGCTTCAAGCGCCGCCTCAACGGCGTCGATGCTGGCGTCATTGGCAAGGCCGAGCGGGCGCAGTGCCTCCGACCAATCCTGGCGCCAGGCTTCCATCGCGCTACCCGCGGCATCGAGCGACTCCTGGAGTGCGGGCAGCTGTGCTTCCGCATTGCGCAAGGCATTCTTGCGGATCGCATGTTCTGCGACGTTGGCCTCGGCCGCGGCGCAGGCTGTCTCGGCGCGAACCAGCATGGCGCTGAGAGTTTCCTGAGGCGGACCATCAGGAAGCAGTTCCGCCAGTGCAGTCCGGGCGTTCTCACGGCGCGCTGCGAGGTCATCGCGTTGTCCTCGCGCACCGGCCGCATCTTCGGCACGACGCAGTATCTCCGCCCGGGCGCGGCGCCACTCCAGCATCGCCGGCGGGGCCAACGGTTCCAATCCGGTTGGCGCCCATAGTGTGCGCCACATCGTCTCTGCATCGGTGGCTGCAGCCTGCGCGGTGTGGAGCCGTTCGGCCGCGACTTTCTGCCGCTCCCGGGCGCGACCGAGACGCTCGGTCGCCGAGAGGAAGTCCGCGACTCGCTGCGCCTCGTCCGCACGTCGATCGGCCAACCGGTCGGCCTGATCGCGCAGCGTCTCGAAGACATCCGGTAAGTGCCCGGCCGGCAGTGCGTCACTGCCCCCGTAATCTGTGGGCGCACCTCCCTCCTGCATACGACGGATCGCTCGCCAGACCTGGTCACGGGCCGCCCGTGCGGTCGCTACCGCGTCCGGGGTGGGCACCGTGTCGCCCCGGGTGAACCGGGCGATTTCGTTCTCCAGATCGGCGATCTCCGCGGTGAGATCGTCCAATTCCCTGCCGGCGCCAGCGAGCCGCTCTCTTGCAGATTCAAGCGTCCCAGCGACCGCCTCTGTCTCTGCCTGCAGCGGCAGCGGGCACTGGAGGAGGCTCACCAAGTCACGACGCCACAGCGGCAGTGCCGCGAGTGCCGTGGCGACAACATTTTCAGCCTCTGCAAGCGCGCGTTCCGCTCGAGCCACCTCCCGGTCCAGTGGCCCTTCGCTACGCGCCACGTCAATCGTGCGACGCAACAACTCAGGAGAGGCGGGCTCTGGCGACGCTGTGAGCACCTGCGCCGCCTGTTCGCGGCTGTGCCGAGCGGCCCCCAGCGCGCGATCGGCCGATCCAATGGCGACCGACAACGCGGCATGCCGGCGTATCAGCTGTTGCACCGTACGCAAAATGCCAGCGGTTGGGACCGCGTCGCGTGCCGCCTCCGGCTTCAGCGACAGGCCGAGCACTCGGACGGCCTCGATGACGTTCGCGCGCAGATTCGCAACCTGGGCGAGATTTTGAGGCAAGTCGTTCACGGCCTGCAGTACGACCGCGCGCTGCAGGACAAGGGCGTCGATCGTGTCCTGCAGCGCAACCACCGCCGGATCGTGTGGCAAGGCTGCACGCGCGGCGGTGAGCCGCTGAACCTCCGCGGTCTCGCGCTCAAGGTCTCTGCCGGCATCACGCCGCGTCGCAACCAGCGCGTGAAACCGGCTTGCCGCATCGGCCGGCAGCTGCGGCGCGTCGGCAAGCTGCTCGAGGCTGGCACGCGCCTCACCCAGTTGGCTCAGCAGCGGGGCGACGCGACGCACACGCTGCAGCCGGCTGCTCTCTTCGGCCAAGGCCCGAATTTGACTTTGCACGCTGGCCAGTTCCGCGACCGCTGTGGCATGCGCCGTCTCCGCCTCCTGCCAGGCGCGCGGCGCCACCGCCCGCTCCTCGGTTTCGCGCTGAGCCTGGCGCCAGGCATCGACGGTCTCGGAGAGGCGCCGCCGCCCGCGGCCGTCGCCGACCAGCGACTTTGCCTCATCATCCAGACGCGCCAGTGCCGCACGAAGGTTCAATAGCCCGGCACCGGCGAGAAGGCTTTCCCCGACCTCGCCGCCAAGTCGCAACAGTTCGCGCCCACCTTCGCGCAGGCGCGTTCCATCCAGACCGAAACCGCGCTCGAATCGGTCGCGACCGGCGCCGCCAAGAAACCTCCGCAGGGCATCATCCGGCGCGGCCCGGTCATTGGCGTCACGCAGCGTGTCGCGGCGGCCCTTGCGGCGCACGAAGCTGGCAACCGCGCCATCGCACGCGGAGAGCGTGAAACCGACGCGCAGGTTCTGGGCACCATGCAGAAAGTCGAACTCGGTGCGATGACTGAAGCCGAACAACGCATCGGCAATGGCCGCCAGCGCAGTGGATTTCCCAGCTTCGTTCACGCCGTGCACAACGTGCAGCCGGACATTGTCCGGGAATGACAACGTCACATCGGACAAGTGCCCGTAGCGCAGCAGGTCGAGTTGACGAAGCCTCATGGCGGCTCGGTGGCCGCCAGTGCGTCGGCGGCGATTTGCCATGCGTCGTCGGCCAGACGCCGGAGCGCCTCGGCCGTCTCCGGCAGATCCAGCATGCTGCGCGCCGGCGCCGGTACTTTCTGACTGAGCGAGGCAAGGTCATCCAGCAGGCGCGAGACCGTGTCTGCATCGTCGAGGCCGGCCTCGAAGGCCATCCTCAGCGGCGCCAGCGAGTCTCCCGCGGGTTGCGGCTTGGGACGCGTGTGCACGCGGACCGATTCCACCCAAAGAGCGCCGCCCGCTTCGATCGCGGCGTTGCGGCACTCCGCGGCAAGACGCTCGGCGTCACCAAGCAAAGCGCCGTGCAGATCGGACCGGCCCGTGAGGACCAGACGCGCCAATACCGGCCGATCGTCAGCACCTTCGATGGCCATGCGGACTGATGTCGCGATGCGCCCGGTGAGCGATACGAGATCGGCGCCGTCGGCATCGACCGCTAACGTCGTCCACCGCAGCACGTCAACGGCGCGGTGTTCCACGGCAGTTACCGCGCCGTCCTCGACGGTGACCAAGGTGCAACCCTTTGCGCCGCTTTCTTTCGGATGGCGGCCCTGGATGTTGCCGGGAAATACGATCCAGGGCCGCTCCGATAACACGCGGCGCGCATGGATGTGGCCAAGCGCCCAGTAGTCGTAACCCTTCAGTGCCAGCGACGCGACGCTGCAGGGTGCATAGGTCTCATGTTCGCCGGGATCCTCGGCCGAGGTGTGGAGGACGCCGATGTTGAGCATGCCGGCCACGCGGTCGCGGTAACCAGCCGACAGATCCTCCGGCACCGCCCGGTTCGGAAACGAGTGCCCATGCAGTGCGACGCCGATGTCAGCGAGGTGAAATGTGTCGCAGGTGCGCGATGAGAACTCGCGTACGTTGTCGGGCAGTTTGAGGTGGCGCGTGATCAGTGAGCGTGCATCGTGATTGCCGCGCAGCAGGAAACACGGACGGCCGAGCCGTTGCATCTGCTCAGCGAAGAACAAGCCGGTCGAGAAATCCTTCCACTCGCCGTCGTAGAGATCGCCAGCGATGACAACGAACGCCACATCCTCTTCGAGCGCCAGATCGATCATCGCGGCGAAGGCGCGGCGGGTGCAGTGACGGATTACCGCTTCCGGTAAATCTGCACGTGCCAGCAACCCGGCGAGCGGGCTGTCTAAATGGATGTCGGCCGCATGGAGAAATTTCATTGCCAGAACCTTACCCGAAGGCCCCGGCGAGCATCAGCCATCCTCGCGCCGGGAACAATCTTCCTGGCCGCGGCGTGCGATCGTCAGGCAACGACGCCGGGCTCGTCCTGTGGTGCGACCACCCGAGGGCGTTGCAGGGCGTGGACATCGGCGCTGATCGCCACGTCGACGACGATCACCGTTTCAGCGAATGGGCCGCGGCACCAAAGGCGGACGGTATGCCGTTTCGGCCACGGCCAAGCCGGACGCAGGCCGCTGGTCATCTTGAGCTTGCCACAAGATGCGAGAGGTATCCGGCGATACAGCATGCCGATCACCGCGCGCCACAGGCGCCCCCATCCCGTGCCTGGATGCGCACGATGCTGAGGCCGGCATTGTGCAATTCGGCAACCAAATATTCAGCGCATAAGCCGCAAAGCAGCAGGTCTGCCGAGCGCGGCAGCCGCCCGGCGCCCGCAATCGCTGTCCGCAAGGTCTCGACCACCTCCGCATCAGCGACAATGGGCTCGGGGACAGGGAAGAAGCTGCCTTGGACCATGGTTCGGAACATAACAGGAACAGGCCGATCGAGTCGAGTCGGATCGGGCCCGGTGCCTCCAGGGGGATGGTGCCCGGCGCGCGGAACCTCGGCGCGCGCGGGAAGGACCCGCTCGCCATGAGGTCCGTCGGTGCGGTGACCGTTTGAGAACTCTCAGTGCCTGCCGCCTTACTTGAGATGGACAGGCCGCGGGGCTGCCGTTGCGGCGGCGATCCTGCGCCACTCCTGCAACGACGGCCTTGCAGCAGCGGCGCCGGTTTCCGGCGATGAGTGGACTCGCGGACGAACCGATTAATTTGATCTTAATTTGTGGCTCTGCCGCGCGGGGATCACGCCGATCGCAAGTCATCGTGAGCACTCTCGGGCCGCGCCTCGGACCAGAGAGGTCGCGCTTTCGGCGCGATTTGGTCCGGCACCGCGTGAACGAATCTGCCTGGCGAGTCGGCTCACCAGGGATGCGGCGATTTTGCCGAAAGCATCGCCGAAATTGGCTTCGACGAGTCGACGCATTTCGGCGAACTGACGCGGACCGTGCACGTCATGGAAGAAAAGACATTCACCCGCACGATGGAGGAGCGGACAGAACGGCCATGCTGGAGCGTGCAACCCGGCCGTGATTCGGTGCTTGGCGCTGTGCGACCCAACGTCACTCTGAACGAATGCCTGGCATGCAGGTCGCCGTGTACCACGGCGCACCTGGGACGATTTGTCCAATCTGATACCGCTCAGTAGACGCATAGATCTCTCGCCCAGCAGGGGACGCATAAGCTGGGGCGGAGTATGTTGGATATCGTGGTTGTCTCGCCGCGCATGGCCGTGCGCGGCGCCGGATCGAACCGGCGCGGGTGCCGCTGATGCACATCGCATTGTTCGATCCAAAGGGCCCGATCGGTGCCGAC
>JASHVB010000686.1 GCA_030039695.1 Acetobacteraceae bacterium | reverse complement strand
GCGCCGGTGCACTGCCCGCACCGCTGACCGTGGTGGAAGAGCGTTCGGTGGGGCCGGAGCTCGGCGCCGACTCGATCCGCGCCGGCGCGATCTCGCTGGCCGTTGGGTTCGTGCTGGTCATTGCCTTCATGGCGACTTTCTACGGACTGTTCGGCTGGTTCGCGAATGTCTGTCTCGTGGTCAACCTGTTCCTGATGCTGGGCATTATGTCGCTGTTGCAGGCGACGCTCACGCTCCCCGGCATGGCCGGTATATTGTTGACGCTCGGCATGGCCGTTGACGCCAACATCTTGATCAACGAGCGAATACGCGAAGAGCAACGCAACGGCAGACCGCCGCTGGCGGCGCTGGAGCATGGGTTTCAGCGCGCCTACAGCACGATCTTCGACAGCAACGCCACGGCCTTTCTGGCGCACGTGATGCTGTTTATCTTCGGTTCCGGCCCGGTGAAGGGCTTTGCGGTAACCATCACCGTCGGCATCGCCACGTCGTTGTTCACCGCCTGGATGCTGACGCGCCTGCTCGTCTCGCGATGGTATGCCGCCACGCGGCCCCGCCTTCTGCCGGTTTGACCGCCATGTTCATCCGCCCCTTGTTTCGCATCGTTCCGGACGGCACGCGCATCCAGTTCATGAAGGGCCGCTTCATGGGACTGATCGTGTCGGCCATTCTGTCGACCGCTTCGGTCGCCCTGTTCTTTTATCCTGGTTTGAAACTTGGCATCGACTTCTCGGGCGGCATCGTCATGGAGGCGCGCACACCCGGCCCCGCCGACTTCGCGCAAATCCGCGACGCACTGGCGAGCGCAGGCGTTCCTGCACAGGGTGTGCAGCGATTCGGCCAGGCCTCGGAAGTGCTGATCCGACTGGGCCAGCAACCGTCAGAGAAGGCGACGCAGGCGGAACTGGAAAAGGTTCGCGCCGCCCTGCAGAAGAAAGTGCCGGGCATCGTCATCCTGCGGGCCGACGCGGTCGGCGCCTCGGTCAGCGCTGAATTGTTCCGCAATGGACTGCTGGCGCTGTTCATCAGCCTGGCGATGATCCTGGTCTATATCTGGTTCCGCTTCGAATGGCAGTTTGCCGTCGGCGCCGTGGTGACGCTGGTGCTGGATGTGACGAAGGCCATAGGCTTCCTGATTGTGACGCGCTTCGATTTCGACCTGGTGATGGTGGCGGCCATTCTGACCATCCTCGGTTACTCCACCAATGACAAGGTGGTGGTTTACGACCGGGTGCGCGAGAACCTGCGCAAATACAAAACCATGCCGCTGCGCGACCTGATCGACCTGTCAATCAACGAGACTCTGAACCGCACGCTGGGCACATCGATGACCGTGTTCATCGCCGCACTGCCGCTGGCGCTGTTCGGCGGTGCGTCGATCTCCGGCTTTGCCTGGGTGATGTTGTTCGGCATCGTGGTGGGCACGTCGTCGTCAATCTTCATCGCCGCGCCAATTCTGTTGTTCCTGGGCGAGAAGAAGCTGCGGCGCGAGGCGGCGCCGGCGCCGGTGGCCCAGGCTGTGCGGGAAAGTCCAGCGGCAGCGCCGCGCTCACCCGCGGGAGACGGCGGAACGTCCGCGGGCAGCGGATCGGGTTCCGGCGCGACTCAGCCGGCTGAGCGCCGGCGCACGCGTGGCGGCGGCGGCCGGACACCGGCGCGGCACGGCTCGCGCGACAGGCAGCGCTGATAGACATCCACCACCGTCGGGCGTGGCCGACGAACGCCGCATCGTCGATCAGCGCCCCGCGCGCAGCATGATCGCCGCCGCCGATGGACGTGTGCTCTCCTCGACCATGTTCTCGAACCAGCGACGCATTTGGTGATCGTCGTGGCGCTGCTGGAGGACGGGTGGCGGCGTAGGCTGGGCGCGGCAATCCGCCGCGGCGGGGCAGGCGCGCGGCCATAGGGCGGCGGGATGGTCAGAACCCAACACCCGCTCGCGGGGTACGCCGAGCCAGTGCGCAGCCGGCAGCCGAAACCGCTTGATCGTCACCCTGCGCGAGGTGTCCGGATTGACAAAAAGAGGACGTGCGGCTGGCCACGACGCGCGTCGGGACAAGACCCACGAAACAGCGGCTGCCGTTGGCGAGGGTTACTGCTTCAACCCAAGGCCGGCGAACCTCTTGTTGAACTTCGCCACCTGCCCGCCGGTGTCGATGATCCGGTGCTGGCCGGTCCACGCCGGGTGCGACTTCGGGTCGATGTCCAGCCGCAGCGTTTCGCCGGGCTTGCCATAACAGGAGCGCGTCTTGAACTGCGTCCCGTCGGTCATGATGACGTTGATCTCGTGGTACTCAGGGTGGATGCCCGGCTTCATGGCGGAGGTCCTTCGTCTGGCGCCGCCGATCCCGACCGGCCGCGCGAGGGCGGGGGTATAGCGGGCGTGGCCGGGAAACGCCAGAGCCGACCGTGTCGGCGCCGGCCGTCTGACCAACCGCCGTGATCGTCGCAATCAGCGCCGCCGCCGAATATCGAGCATTCTGGCAGGGCGGTCAGTGCGCCGAGAGAGAGCATGGTTCTGACCGCACCGCCCTTGAGCGTGTCTCGTCCGCTTCGGTGAAAAGACCGTTGCGCGCCGATCTGTAGCGCGACTCCGGCAGCGGCGCTCCGCATTCCGGTTTCTCACGCCAATCGCTCGCAATGGTTTCTCAGCGCACTGCGGCGGCGATGTCGTGGAACACACGCGCCGGCAGCTCGCCGCCCAAGACGTCGCGCATCGGCCGGTCGTCGTCGTTGCCCAGCCAGACGCCGATCACCGTCCCATTGATGCAGCCAATGAACCAGGCGTCGCGCGAGTCCTGCGTCGTGCCGGTCTTGCCGGCGACGACGTAGCCAGGGACCGCTGCCGCGCGGCCGGTGCCTCGGGTGACCACCGCCGTGAGCATGCCCGCCATCTCCGCCGCCTGCGCTCGGCTGATCACCGGAACCGGTGGATGCGCCGTGCCATAAGCATCGAACCCGAACGGTGTCACCCGGTTGCCGCCGTTGAAGAATGTCGCGTAGGCGCCGGCCAGCTCCAGCAATCCCACCTGCCCGGTTCCCAGCGCCAGCGTTGCATCGTCCGGCAACTTGTCGTCGACGCCGAGCCGCTTTGCTTCTGCCGCCACCATACGCGGGCCGCCGGATTGCAGCAGCAGACGCACGGCCACGGTGTTGACCGACTGGGCGAGCGCCTCCTCCAGCGTGAGCTTGCCCAGGTAACCACGTTCGAAGTCATGCGGCGCCCAGTGGCCGATCCGCAGCGGCGCGTCGAGCACCATGCTGTCGGGGGTCATCCCGTGCTGCAAGGCCGCCAGCCAAGTGAAGACCTTGAACGCCGAGCCTGGTTGGCGGCGCGCCAGTACAGCGCGGTTGTAGGAGCCGGAGACGTAATCGCGGCCACCCACCATCGCGCGCACGGCGCCGGATGCGGCGTCGAGCACCACCACCGCACCTTGCCCGACACCGTCCAGGCGGCCCGGTCCGTCGAGCGAGGCGGCGAGGCTGGTCTCGGCGACGCTCTGGATGTGGCTGTCCAGCGTGGTGCGCAGCGTCATGTCTTCATTTAGCGGCAGGCTTGGTTCCGCTTGCGCTGCCGACCAATCGGCAAACCAGCCGGCAGCGATCGGTGGCGCCGGCGGGAAGGCAACGTTCGCCTCGGCGTCACGCGCTTGGGCCGCGGTGATCACACCGGCCTCGACCATCGCGGTCAGCACTTCGTTGGCGCGGACGGTGGCGGCGGACGGATCGGCCCGCGGATTGAACCGCGACGGCGCGCGCGGCAGCCCGGCCAGCACCGCAGCCTGCCAGAGCGTCACGCGGCGTGCAGAGACGCCGAAATATACGCGGGCTGCCGCGTCGACGCCCCATGCGCCAGAGCCGAGGTAGATGCGGTTCAGATAGATATCGAGGATCTGCCGCTTGCTGAAATGGTGTTCTAGCCACAACGTCAGCAGCAGTTCCTGCACCTTGCGGCTGACGGTGCGAGCGTTGGATAGAAACAGGTTCTTAGCGACCTGCTGGGTAATAGTGGAGCCGCCCTGCACGATGTGGCCGGCGGTGAGGTCGATCCAGGCAGCACGCGCCAGACCGATCAGGTCGATGCCGGGATGCTGCCAGTAGCGGCGGTCCTCCACGGCGACGAATGCCGCCGGCAGGTAGGCAGGCATGTCCTTCACACGGAGCCTGTCGCCCACGACGTCGCCGAAGCGAGCGAAGACATGACCGGAGCGATCTTCGAGCGTCAGGCTGGGGCGGCGGGTGGCGTCAAGTGCCGATTCCGGCCGAGGCAGGTCGCGGGCGAACCACAGGCCGATCAGGGCGAGCGCGAGCGCACCCCAGATTGCCGCCATGGTGATCCAGCGCAGGATTTGCAGGACGCGGCGCGGGCGGCTCGCGGATGCAGGCGACGTGGGGGCGGCCGCCGGGCGGCGCGGCGGCACGGGTGGCGACTCCCGGCGCGCAACAGCGGCGGTGGTGCGGGTCGAGGGCGGCCGGCGGGCGGGCGGGTCCGAACGGGGAGCGCGGGGCATCAGCAGGGGG
>JASHVB010000685.1 GCA_030039695.1 Acetobacteraceae bacterium | reverse complement strand
GGCGAAAGTCCGGATAGCGCCGTCGGAACATGCCTTCGAGGGTGCCGTTCAGTACGGCGGCGCGGACGTCGACGAACAGCTGCAATGTCCACCTATTCCAGCGCATCTGTTGCTTCTTGATCATCTGGCGTGACACGATTTCATTGGTTGCAGTTTCGACGAACGCAGTGGAAATGGGTTCTCCACGCCGCCGGCATGGCGCCGTAATTCACCAGCGTGGCTGTGCTGGCTTCGAGGTAATCGATCAGATCTCTCAGGTGCGGCCGTAGCGCTTCGATGCCCGCGGCGGCTCGTATGCATTTTGCCTCGGTAAAGCGGTAGGTCGTGACGAGCTTCACGAGATAGATCGTGTACCGCGCGAAACGGGGCCACAAGTTTCCCAGCCTCCGGTACCAGCACAACAAGAGCGGATTGTGGTTCCGGCAGCGGCCATCGGTTCATCTATCTTGCTCCGTGCACTCAGATGCCGAGCACCTACCAGCGGTCCATCTGTCTCTCGTAAAAGCGAAAGCGGATAGTTCCGAGCATCTCCTGTCGACCCAAGTCAATAGCGCTATGGGAAAGGTGCTAGATCTGTATAGCCAGCCTTTCGATCCGGACAAAATCTAAGATTTACGTATCACAGGATATGCTACCCACACCAACCCTTCCCATCGTTTCCCACCGTCATGGACTACTGTAAAGTCGCGCGATGGCTCCCGCGTCAATTCTAACCGAGTCATTACCGCCTGCGACCTGAAATTGTCTGGAGCGGTATAAGCAACCACTTCGAACAGACCTGTGCGAAGGAACACATCGTCCAGCGCCGCTCGCGCGGCTTCCGTCGCGTATCCATGCCCCCATGCACGACGCACCAATCGCCAGCCAATCTCGAAATGTGCACCGATTGGATGATCGGGCCGCGAAGGCATGATACCAGTGTAACCGAGGAAAGTGCCTTCCGTGCTTTCGATGGCCCAGCGGCAGAAGCCGTGTTGACGGTGGGCCACTGCGTAACGGTCAAGCTTCGCATCGCTTTCCTTTCGGCTGACAGGCCCTCCGTAGTCGTGCATCACCGTGGGATCAGCGTGCATGCCGGCAAACGCATCCCGGTCAGTATCCTTCCAAGGACGAAGGCGCAGACGCGGCGTGGCAATGATCATGGCAATACTATGCACAGCCGCAGCCAAAAGCGAAAGTCCGACAATTTCTGATGCTTGTTATGTCCGCCGACGTCCACGTGGGCAGCCACATGGCTCGCGCGAAGCTCCGGCTCGGACTGGTTAACACAAGGCAAGATGATTTCTTGATAGTCCACGCTGACGACCCCGATTCGAACGACCGCAAGGCGACCCGACTGCAAGTGGCGGGTCGGGCGCAAGATCGTTGATGATCCGCCCGTCGCATGATCACGACTTCGCCCGACCGATGTGCGTTTGCACCATCCTGCATGGCGCAGAGATGAGATGATTGTGGACGGCGGTCGGTTACTGTCCGTATGTTTTGGACAAAAGCGGGCAGGGGCCGAGTCGCTTACGGTGCTGTCGACAGAACCGACGGTTGGGAGGCGGATTTGCCAACGGAAGCTGACAATTTGGTCCCTTCGGCTAAGCGGAACGCAGGTACGGAGGCTGCCCGGTTAGGCAACGCATTCAACCTTCCGGGCGGCAGGATTGGCTTGTCAGAACACGAGCGCCGTTTCCGCTTCGAGGAGATCATCCGCGCAGACGGCGATCTGATGGACCTGCTCAAACGGCTTCGAGGCTTATGTCTGCCGCAATGGCGCCTGGTGGCAGGATGCCTTTACCAGACCGTGTGGAATGCTCTCACCGGTCGACCAGCTGGTACCGGGATCCAAGACTACGACGTCATCTATTTCGATAACGATGACCTCTCTTGGGGCGCCGAGGACGCCGTGATTCAGAGGATCGCTGAGGCGACATCAGATTGCGTCGGTCCAGTGCAAGCGCGGAACCAGGCTCGCGTGCATCTCTGGTTCGAGAGCCGCTTCGGTGTTCCCTATTCGCCGCTGAAATGCGCAGACGACGCGCTCCAACGGTACGCCTCTGTCGTGCACGCCGTTGGCGTTCGCCTGGAAGTGCACGATCGGCTGGACATCGTCGCCCCCTTTGGTCTCGATGACCTCTTCGCGATGGTTATCAGACCGAATTTCTTACTCAACAATGCTGATTCACACAATCGAAAGGCGGCAAGAGCGCAAGCAATCTGGCCTGAAGTCACCGTCCTTCCCTGGAATGATGAGGCCAGTCATGCCTGACGCATTGACCTAAACGACTGCCCCTACCAGCCATCATTACGCAATGCGACCCCAGAGAGTCTGGTCCCCGGACCGCCGCCAGGTAGCGGCAAAACTCGCGCGGCCGATTCCAACCAATTCGGTTATCAAATATGCCTGCTGGTGGCGGACCTCGCAAACGCGACAGACTCAGTCCCAGGCGGTCCCGCCCGGCTTGTTGCTCCCCACGTGTCTATCGGCCCAGCGCCCCTTTCATGGGTGGATCGAGCCATACCGGCATCGTGCAGAACCTGCGGCCGTTGGCATCGGTCGAGACCGATCTTCGGCAGGTGGCCAGGGCTTGGACCGGGGCATTATCGGCCATCAATGACCCCCAGGCCGTGGCGGCGACCGGTCCGGCGGCCATGGCGGCCGCAATCGTGTGCGCGGTTTTGCCGGACTGCGGTCTCTGCCCGTTAATTACCCACCGCTATCGGCGCTGTGCGGGCGAGCGCGCCGTGCCAGGAGCCTCGCCGTCGAACGGCCAGTCCAGCGTCAGATCCTTCAGGCGGCCTTCGGCAGGCTCTGAACGTGGCGTCACCTCCAACCCCAAAACGCGCAACAGCGGAAGGGCGCTCGGGGAGGCGTCGATAACGCGGTAGCCGACGGAGAGCCGTTTTTCGGCCGTGCCGCGCCGGCGCAGACAGGCCCGCACAAAAGCGGTCGTAGCGGCCTCGGTATCAAAGTCGTGGCGCTGCGTCCGGCCGTCGCAGCCAATCCGACCGAACGTCACCCGGGCATTCCATCGACCAAACAGATCCCGGCCTGCATCGATCCGCCACGCCCGATAACGGTTCCGGCGACGGTCACAGGCCCGTAGCTCGATGCTCATGCCGGGCACAAACGACTCCCGGGAGAGAACCCGAGCTCATTCGCGTCGCCCTCACCGACAACACACCCATCGGTTCCGGAAGAAAGGGGCCGAGAACAAAAGAGGGTCATGACATGGGCATACCGCTTCCGACGGGCGCGCCACAAGGGTTCGTCGCGCCAGCGCTCCCACGCGGCGCTTCGCGCCCGCGTGCCCTTGTCCCGCGCCCTCGCAGCGGTCGGCAGGAGCATCAGGCGAATGAGAACGGAGAGCGCGAATGCGGCTCCGCCTCATCGGCCCCGGACCTCAAAGAGGAGCAACGAGCAATGAGTGGACATGACGAAGAACTCGAGCAGCTGCGCGCGGCCGTGAACTGCGCGACCGTCCTCGAACGGCTGGCGCCCGGCTGGACACTCGACAAACAGAAGAGCACCCGCCGCTCGCTCAAATATCGCCGCGGCGAGGGCGAGATTGTGATCATCAACCATGACGGCCAGGGATGGTGGGATCCCCACAGACTGCCGAGCGAGGCCGGAGCCCGAGGAGATGTCTTCAGCCTCGTGCAGCGGTTGGATCCGTCCCTCAACTTCGGCCAGGTCAGGAAGGCGTTGCGGAACCTCGTGGGGATTGCGCCTGCTTTTCCCGCGTTCACGAGACAGCGCCCGCGGAATGCGGACGGGCGACCACCATCACTCCAATGGCAGGCACGGCGCCGCCTGCACCGCGGGTCACCCACCTGGCGCTACCTCACTGAGGAACGACGGCTGCCCTCCTGCGCGCTGGCGACCGCAGTCGATTTTGATGCCGTGCGGGAGGGCCCCTGCGGCAGCGCTTGGTTTGCGCACCGGTCCAACGACGGAAGCATGACCGGGATCGAAATGCGCGGCCCACGCTATCGGAGCTTCTCCGCGGATGGCACCAAGACCCTGTTTCGGCTACCCGGCAGCCGGGGGGTCATCACTCGCCTCACCGTCGCCGAGGGGGCGATCGACGCTCTAAGCTTCGCGGGTCTCGAGCGGATCCGCGCCGATACCCTCTACGTGGCGACGGGCGGCGGTATGGGGCCCGGCACGATCGCGGCTCTGCAGGAATTGCTTAACGAGCTGGCGACCCGTGCCAACCCTCTGCTGGTGATCGCCACTGACGCCGACAAGGCCGGTGAGCGATATGCGACCCATCTCACCGAAATGGCCGCCGACGCGAGTGTGCCCGTCGCGCGCCCTGTGCCGCCCGACGGCCTGAATGACTGGAATGATGTCCTGAAAGCACGGGCGAGGAAGGGGGTGCGATGACTCCGCCCCGTCAACCTGCCCTCGCCCGCGAGGCGAGCTTGACGTCAAAGCTGACGCCTGAACAGCGCCTTGCGGCGACCACGGACGGCCCCGTGCTGGTCCTGGCCGGCGCGGGGACCGGCAA